>CAZOTX010000228.1:0-3452 GCA_964582835.1 uncultured Pseudomonadota bacterium
CTTACCATACATGACTTCGTGAAACTCAGAACGGACTATACCATCTCCGTGTTCTCCAGAGTGCGAACCTTTGTATTCTCGAACAATCGCAAAGGTTTCTTCTGTTATCGCCCGGAGTTTTTTTAAATCCATTTCCTGCTTGAGATTCAACACGGGACGTACGTGTAGGCAACCTACCGAGGCGTGGGCATACCAAGTTCCAGTAGTTCCGTGCTTTACAAAAAGTTCGTTAAGGCGACTGGTGTATTCTGCAAGGTCTGCCAATTCCACTGCACAATCTTCAATGCAAGAAACTGGTTTCCCGTCGCCTTTCATTGACATCATGATGTTAAGTCCTGATTTTCGTACATCCCAAATTTCTTCCTGTAACACGGGATCGATTGCCTCAACTAAAGAATTTGAAAACCCATGTGCAGACATAAGTTCATCTAAGTCGTGCAGTTTTTTCTTGGTAGAATCGATTTCATCTCCAGAAAACTCGACCAGCAGAAGTGATCCTGGTTTACCCTTAACAAAGTGTTTCAGTTTTTTCTTAAACTGTGGAATTTGTGCCGCAAGTTCGAGCATTGTCCGATCTACCAACTCCACAGCATCTGGTTCCAGCTCTACGAGGTATTGTGTAGTTACCATAGCTTCGTAAAAGCTTGGAAAGTGACACACTCCAAGTACCTTGTGATCTTTGATATATTGGAGATCGAGATGAATTTCATTGGATACCGCAAGTGTACCTTCGGATCCAACAAGTAGATGTGCTAAGTTGAGTGAAGACCTAAATTCTGATGAAAGGATGTCTAGATTGTAACCTCCAACTCTTCGTTGTACTTTAGGAAATCGCTTAGAAACTTCGTTGGATTCTCTCGTGCCTAAGTCCAAGAGCTGTTTCTCCAACAATTTCTGCCATTCTGGAGCAATTGATCCTCTTCCATTTCTCCACTCGCCAAAATGCATATTATTCCCACTTGCTAGTACTGCATCCACAGCTCGGACATTGTCTACCATCTTGCCGTATCTTATTGATCTTGCCCCGCAACTGTTGTTTGCTGTCATACCTCCAATGGTTGCTCTGCTACTTGTTGAAACATCAACGGGAAAGAATAATCCGTACTGCTTTAGTATAGAGTTGAGCTGGTCTAGGACAATTCCGGGTTGTACAACCGCAATCCGTTTTTCCGCATCCACCGAAATGAGACGGTTCAAGTGTTTACTGACATCAATGATGATTCCGTCTCCAATGGTTTGTCCACATTGTGAGGTTCCTGCGCCCCGCATAGTTACAGAAACTCCTATTTCATTAGCAATACTGAGTGTCACCACTACGTCATCTTGTGTTTTTGGTACCACTGCTCCTAGTGGTTTTATTTGATAGATAGAGGCATCTGTACTGTAAAGGCCCCTTGAAAATTCGTCAAACAGCACTTCAGCGTCAGTATTTCTTGTCAGATGTTTCACCAGCAAGGAGTCTTGAATAGATTTTTTTTTCATGAAAGGGCTAAGTTAAGTAGTATAGATATACTCCTAAGGCAGTATCAATTGATGTACCATAAATATTACTCTTGTTCTTTGTTCTATGCAATGTAGATCGATTTAAATATGATTACACTCAGGTTTAATTTTTATAAATTGTAGAAAAGATAAGTAGGTTATATCGAATAGCAGAAGAACCAATTACTACTAGTAAATCAAGATTTATGGGCTTTCTTCTCTATTTTAATTCCTAAAACACCTATGACTTTGGAAACTATGATACAATAATTTTTGACAATTTCTACATGACCTTTATTTTTCAAAACAAACATTAAATAGAAATATGTAACAAAATCAATTTTTGAATTAAATGTGAAAATCCTTTTAAGACTAGTGTTTATCAAATGATCGTAAAATATGTTGAACTTAAATTTTAGTTGGAATATTAAATTTATTAAAAATAATCATTATTTATAAGGTTGAAAAAATTAACGTTGTAAATTTAACGAAAACATAATAGATTTTGCCTGAGATGTATTTCCCATTGTAGATATTTTTGTGGATATAATAATTTTTCCAACCCAAATAGTTTGAAAGATGCTTACGCTATATTACTCTGAAAAGTCTTGTTCTTTTGCACCTCATATTTTACTTTTTGATACTGAAGCTGATTTTGTCGCAAAGCGGATTGATTTTGATACAGGCGAACAGAATTCATCGGATTATCTTTCAGTTAACCCCAAAGGACGTGTACCAGCACTAATGACACCAGATGGAGTTTTGACAGAAAATCCAGCGATTTTACTTTACATTGCACAAATATATCCTGAAAAGCAGTTGGCACCAAAAGATCCCTTTGAATTAGCCAGAGCGCAGTCATTTAATATGTATATTGCCTCAACAGTGCATGTTGGCCATGCACATAAACATCGTGGATCACGATGGACGGTCGATAAAGCAGCACATGCCAGTATGGCAGACAAGGTAGCTCAAAATATGGAAAAATATGCAAGAGTGATCGAAGAGAATTATTTTGTAGGCCCTTGGGTGCTTGGTGAAAAATATTCTTTTTGTGACCCATACCTTGCACTTGTCACACGCTGGCTTGGTCCTGATGGTGTGTTGCTTGAAAATTTTCCAAAACTGAAAGAACACGATACCCTTATGCGCACCCGATCATCCATGCAGTCAACTTTGTCAATTTATAAATGATTATTTTAGGCAATAATAAGAAAGTAGCGAAATCATGCATCTCCTTTTAGGTTAAATCTCTTAGAAGTCGTTAATCTCGTTCTTATAGTTTTAATTACTTTTCAGTAGTCCATAAAATTTTGATTATGAATTGCTCCAAGTTATTTCAATTGCGAGATTCTTAGAATTTTTTTGATTTTTTAAGAAGTTTAAATTACATGTTCAAATTAAAATTTTTCTAGATAGTCTTTAGACCGTTATGCCAAGGCTTTATTGCTACCCAAGCTGTACGATGGATTGGAGTTTCAACTCCTTTTTCTCGACCCAGTCGAACTATAGTACCACTTAGATATTCAATTTCCAGGCGTCGACCTGCTTCTAAATCCTGAAACATGGATGTCTTGGTGTCAGGTGGGAATGAATGAGCTAGGGCCATGTTGTTTTCAATTACTTCCTCGCCCAAGGAAACGCCATGGGTTGCAGCAACAGCGTCCACTTCGCGCATAGCATCCTTGTAAAGTGCAATGGTTTCTATATCAGACTGTACAAGGCCAACTGGTTTCCTCGTTATGCAGTTGATAGCGCTCATACTTGTCAAGAACATTAGTTTGCTCCATAGCACCTTGCTTATATCGGTGGAAATCTCTCCTGAGATCCCTGCTTTTTCCAATGCATCGAGGAAACCCAAAGTGCGCTTGGTGGTCTTTTTATTGAATTCCCCAAAGACCAGTTTGGCCAGTTTGGCGTCGTGTTTGATGATACCTGGTTCCAAAATCGACGCTGGTATAAAGGCTGCC
>CAZOTX010000229.1:0-3450 GCA_964582835.1 uncultured Pseudomonadota bacterium
GTAACCTGACCATAGTTACAGCGGCATGTGATCGAATTGATTTTTTGGGAGAACTACACAGTGACCGTGATCTACAGATGCTTTCCAGTATAAACTGGGTTGGTCGAAGTTCACTGGAAGTTGGAATTCGTATTTCGTCTAAAGAAGAAAATTCATGGGTAAGAGTAGCTCGTGCATATTTTATCATGGTTGCCCGGCGTGAAGGAAAAGCTGAACCGGTAAATTCACTTTTACCATTGAGCAAGGATGAGAGAAGGCGTTTCAAGGAGGGAGAGCAGCGTCAGCGGGAAAGAAGGGCTATAGCGCAAACAAGTTATCTTCATTACACACCGACTGTAGAGGAAAGCCATGTTTTGCATAACCTCTTTTTGCAGAACAAAAATGGCGAAATAGATGGAGTGCCTATGCATAAGTCAATTCGACAATCTACATTGTTGATGCATCCACAGTCCCGCAATGTACATAATAATATTTTTGGAGGATACTTAATGCGTGAAGCTTTTGAATTGGCTTGGAATATTACCTTTCTTTACTGTAGGAAAAGGCCACAGTTTGTCAGTATGGATCACATGTATTTCTACAAACCGGTTGAAATTGGTTCTATTATTTCATTTACTGGAACAGTTGTTTACACTGTCGAAAAATCATTGATGGTAGAAGTTGTGACAGAAGTTGTTCGACCAAAATCAGGTGAAACACAGCTCACCAACGTTTGCTATTTTACTTTTAATGCCCTTGATGAATTAGGTAATCTGCAATTGATACCGCTTATTTTGCCAGATAGTTATGAAGAAGGATTGAAATACCTTGATGGAGCAAAGCGATTTAAACTTGGTGAGAAAAAAATACTTTAACTAAAACTTTTTCATGAAACAATTAACACTCAATCACAAATACAATGCGTAACAGATAAAAGATGATCAATAACCTCCAAACATCACACCTAAACTCTTTTGAATCATTTCTGGCTATGGAGATTTTTTCGAAAGCCAAAGCACTTGAATCCCAAGGTCAAGAAATCATACATTTGGAATTTGGTGAACCTGATTTTTCTGCCCCTCCAGCTGCAGTTGAATCCATCAGGAAAAGTATGGAGATTAATGATGCAGGATATACTTTCTCTCAGGGACTTGAAGGTTTGCGTAATGCAATTGTACACAAATACTCCCAGGATTATGGGGTTAAAATTCTTCCGGAGCAAATACTTGTTTCTAATGGCACCTCTCTTTTACTATTTTTATCTATTTGTCTGCTTGCACCTCTAGGAAGCGAGGTTATCCTAACCGATCCAGCTTATGCCTGCTATGCAAACGTAATACGTTTGGCAGGGTCTGAACCAGTTTTTATCAAATTACATCACGAGGAAGGATTTCAGTTGAATGTCAATGAACTTAAAAAACTGCTGACCACCAAAACCAAAGCTGTGCTTATAAACTCTCCTATGAATCCAACGGGAGTTGTTTTTACTAATGAAGTTATGAAGTCATTAGCAGAATTAGATATTCCAATAATTTCTGATGAAATTTATGCCGATTTGAGCTTTGAAGATCCGCCTAGTAGCTTTTTGAGCTTTTCACCGCAAACGGTTGCGATTAACGGTTTTTCAAAATATTATGCTATGACTGGTTGGCGCCTTGGATACATGATAACTCCAATAGAATGGATATCTGCAGCCGATCGCTTGCATCAAAATTTGATGATTTCTGCAACTGAGTTTGTGCAGGAGGCTGGAATATCCGTTTTACAAAATAGCTCAGATTACTGTGAGAATATGAAAAAGGAATTTAACCGCAGACGTCTTTTTGTATTGAAACGTATGTGCGAACTCGGAATGGATCCTGGATACACTCCGACTGGTGCGTTTTATGTAATTTACAAGTATCAAAATTCAAAAAAAAAATCTTATGAACTTTGTCTTGAAGTACTCGAAAAAACAGGTGTTGCTTTAGGACCCGGTAGAGATTTTGGACTAGAAGCAGAAGGTTACATTCGAATTAGTTATGCGCAATCTTTGGAAAAAATCGACCGTGCCCTAATCAAGTTGTCAGAAAGTAAGTTGTTGACAAGCTAGTATTTTGACAAAACTTAAAATGATGAAAATAATTCACTGAGTGAAGTTAAAGTATAGTACATAATTGGTTGATCGTTGTAATTTTACTCAATTAGTTTTTAAGCAAAAAATGATATTTTGTTACAGAATGGTAATGAAAATGTAATACAAAACAATTGTTTTAATATTAAAATTTTTCCCTGAAACTGTCGATTAATATTTCGACATTTAAAACTTTGTAAAAGCTCAAAAAATACATGAGCCTAGTTGTGCCAACCCGAACCAGAGTAATCTATCTTCATATTAGGTTTTTTTAAGTTTTCTCCCTTAGGTCTAGACAATAAGCAGTGGTTAATAATTTTAGAATCTTTCGACCACTCAAGACCAACAAGTAAAGTATAATAGAAAAAATAATGGTGAATCTGCACCGTATAATAAAAGAAATTGAATCCGGAATGCGACTTGATCGATTACTGGCATCGTTTGAAAAAGTAGTTTCTCGTGCACACGCAAAGCGCCTTTTAAAATTTGGAAATGTTTTTATAAACGGGAAAAAGGAATTAACTCCGTCAAGGAAAGTACGTGCAGGACAGGAAATTTCAGTTACTATCCCTTCGCCAGAATCGACCAATGTTCTTCCGGAAAAGGGATTCGTTGAAATTTTGTTTGAAGACGAACATTTAATAGTCATCAACAAGGCTGCGGGAATAGTTGTTCATCCCTCTGCCGGACATGCTACTGGAACTCTGGTTAATTATTTGCTCCATCACTGTAAGGACCTTTCAGGAATTGGGGGAGTGTTGCGGCCAGGAATTGTTCACCGAATAGACAAAGACACTTCTGGGATATTGGTGATTGCAAAAACAGATAAGGCGCACCTGCATCTATCAAGTCAGTTTAAGCAGCATTCAGTTAAAAGGCAGTATCAGGCCTTGGTTTGGGGAATACCAAAAAAAAACCATGGAGTAGTCAACGCACCTCTGGGAAGACATCCACTAAGGCGTAAAGACATCTCGATTATAGAAAATGTAGATTCTGAAGAAAGTAAGAGAAAAAAAGGTAAACCAGCAGTAACTCATTGGCGTGTTTTACAGAGCTATGATTTTACAAGTCTGCTGGCCTGTCGGCTGGAAACAGGTCGAACTCACCAAATTCGTGTTCACTTGACTTCCATCGGTCACCAACTTGTTGGTGATCCGCAATATGGTAAGTCGCCACTTAAGCGACTTTCAGGAATTTCTGCGGAATTAAGTCAAGCCATCTCAGGATTTCCCCGTCAAGCCTTGCACGCAGAATTGTTAGGCTTCATTCATCCTTCTTCTGGTGAATGGCAGGAATTCAATGCACGCTTGCCGAATGATTTTCAAAATTTGTTGACAAAAATGCAACAGACCAAGCAA
>CAZOTX010000230.1:0-3450 GCA_964582835.1 uncultured Pseudomonadota bacterium
TATAAATTTCAAGAATCCTGGAAAATGCATCGTGTTTTTCCGTGTACTACGGGCAAGGTTAATGGAGATAAGTTCCAAGAAGGAGATCTAAAAACCCCCATTGGAATTTATTGGCTTAATCAGGCCTGGGCTGGTTGGGAGCTGGCTCAGTACTATGGTAATGGAGCCAATGTGTACGGTACTGGTGCATTTGAAGTCAGTTATCCAAACTATTTTGATCAGGTAATTGAGCAGAAAAAAGGAAACGGCATATGGATTCATGGGACAATAAAGGGTAACCCAATACCGACACGTGGATGTATTTCAGTTAGTAATTACAACTTCTTAGAATTGACACGATCAGTTGAACTGGGAGCTACCCCAGTTATTATAGAAGAAAAAGTGACTTTTTCCCCAAACGCAGTAATTACTCAAGAGCAACAATTTTTGTTAGGTACTATTGAGTCATGGAGAAGATCCTGGGAATCAAATGATACAGAAAAATTTCTGTCTTTTTATTCCTCCGAATTTCTAACAGAGAAATGGAATTTTAGCAGTTGGCAGGCACACAAAAAAAGAATCAACAACAAAAACAAAAGAAGACGTATTCTTGTAAATGACCTTTCGGTTCTTAAGAGTAAAAATATTTACCACGTCCGATTTGTACAGACATATACATCTTCTTCAACCAACGACGTAGGCTTCAAACATCTCTTTCTTATCAAAAATTCTGAAGGTCTAAAGATCATCAGCGAGAACTGGACACCGTTAAAGCAGCTTTCCCCCAGTCCTGCATTTCAATATGCATACAAGGAATCACAGCAAAACTCAATGTGATTTTGAAAGATTTTTTTAAATTAGATTAATACAAAAGAACTTTACCCCAAAATTTTCCCAAAAAAATTATAAAAGATGAAGCATTAGGTAAACCAGTACACCTGTGACTGAAATATACATCCATATTGGAAGTGTGATTCGAGCTATTTTAGGATGAAATCTAAAATTACCAGTTACTGCGAAAAAAAAAGTTATTAAAATCAGGGGCAACACGATGACTGAAAGACTAATGTGAGAAATTAAAATAAAAAAATACATAGGACGAATCCATCCCTCACTTTGAAATGCTGTATCCCCATGAAAAGCGTGATAGGTTAGGTAGCTAACTAAAAACAAAAAAGATAAAGATAAAGCACTAAGCATCATTTTTTTGTGAAGCTCCCTTTTACCTCTTCTAATAGATAAAAATCCCAAAAAAAGGCAAGTGGCACTCATAGAGTTCAGTATTGCATTGAGAGCCGGTAAAATTGTAAGATCAAGAGAACCTCTGTATGTTGCAGGTTCACGAATGTATATCAGCCAAAACAAGAAAAATATTATTACTGAAGAAACTACTATGATAGAACTTAAAACAGTCTTGTTGGAAAATGGGAAGGTCATAGTGCACCCTTTTTATGGTAATTATCTGCAATTACGAAAAAAAACAATCCGGTTAATGTTGCTGCTGTAGCAGTATGCAAAGTCGAGATGGGCACAGGAACACGTAATACTGCATTAAGAATGCCCACAAATATTTCAACTACAATCAAAATAACAATACCGGAACCAATCATATTATATCCATGCCTGTTCTTAAGCCAGAACCAAGACATAAACATTAGAGCAATTCCACCTACTATGGCAAATAGACGATGAAGCATGTGAATCCATTCATTTACATATTTAGGAAAAAACCTTCCCTGAAACTCTAGCGGTGCCGACTGCAAGATGTCTCCCTCAACTCCTGACCAGGTGGAGATGTCCGTTCCACTCATACCAAATGAGAAAAAACCCCCCTCGTGACAACCTGGAAAGGCCTCACAATGTGCTCCAGAATAAGTTGAGCTATTATAACCTCCAGAGAAAATTATAACAAAAAGTACACCCAGCATTAAAAATATGTGGAGTTTCTTCAACTTTTTATATTTTTTTGTTTTTGTATCAAAAACAGAGCTGTCCGGAGAATACTCCTTACTTTCTAGAAAAGTAACTCTAGCCAAAAATACTAGAATGCCAAACAAAACATTCCCACCGATTAAGTGCAGTGTAACAACCGGGGGCCAGAGTAGCATTGTTACAGTTAGTGCCCCTAAAATTCCCTGCAAACATACTAAAATCAAACTGATTACTGCAATTTTTCGAAGGTGATAATATGCTGGTTTTTGAAATGTTATAACTGTGATTGAAATTATCAATAGCCCTAACAAAGTAGCAACAAATCTATGCCCTGTTTCCAAAGCAATTTCAAATCCCAGGGGAGGAATGATCTGACCGTAGCATAGAGGCCAGTCTGGACAAGAAAGCCCGGCATTCTTCAAACGTACAAATGCTCCAAAAGGAATCAATGGGAAAGTTAGAGTTGATGCCCCTAAACACAGCCATTTTAGCATCAGGTTTTATTATAAATCAAATTTGCAAAATTTTTTCACGAATCTATTATGACTCTCTCAACAGTTAAACTCAAGTCACAGATGATGCGTGTATAAGATTTTTGGAAAAATGATCTAATTATGGTTGTTACACTTTTCTTATGAGTTCTTAGGTAATCTTAATTTGATCAAGTTGATTCAATTATTCAATAATTTACCCTTAATTTTCTTCAAGATTTTTTAAATTATGCCGATGAATAATTTAAGACAAATAATTTTGCTTGCAACTTTTGCATCAGTTAGGTGAACAAAGTACGCAGCATTTTAATTTTAAATTTAGAAGGATTGCAAAATGTACATACAAAACATTGATACAAAATTGCAGAAGAAAATTCAGTCAAAAGAATTTGAAGAATCAGTAGATCAGGCGGTACGGTCTTTTATGTACGAATTGGATTTTATGCTTCTAGAAGAACAGCATACTAGTTTAAACATCAACTATTCATGCAGTCAACTAGACTCTACAGTCAATTGGATTAACCCAGGTTGAGAATCCAAGTTATGCATAAGCTTAGTAATGGAAAAACTTTTTAGAGGTTAATTAGGCCCTAAGTGAGAAAGAATCATTTTGTTTTTGAACCGTGCGAGAAGGCGCAGGAATAACACAGTCAGGAAGAATAATCTCAAACACCACCCCACGATTGTCCAGCAGATTAAATCCGCGAATATCTCCTCCATGTGCTTCGATGAGTTGCTTGGATATTGATAATCCAAGTCCCGTTCCCGCTTCCTTTCCTTCCGTTTGATACGATTGGAAAAGATTTGCTAAAATTGAATCCGGAATGGAACTTCCATTATCAACAATTTGAATTTTTAGTTCCCGCATGTTTTGTGGAATAAAACGAACCTCAATATGAGCTGGTTTTCCATCTTTTGTTTCAGGAGAATCCTGGAATTTTTCCCAAGAATTTTTTACAAGATTCACAATCACACGAATAATTTTGCGTCCGTCAATCCTTATAAGAAAGGCAGGTTGCCCAACTGGGACTCTATATTGTAAAAGAAG
>CAZOTX010000231.1:0-3446 GCA_964582835.1 uncultured Pseudomonadota bacterium
GGCAGAACAGGCAAACACTTCTTAAAAACTCCAGTGCCTTCTGCACAAAACTGGTTGCTTCTGCTGTCATTTGAAGGAACCTGCTATCATGGATGGCAGATTCAGCATAATACACCCACCATTGAAGATACACTTGAGCAGGCTGTCAAGCGTTTGACTGGAGAATCTGTGAAAGTTCATGGTGCCGGAAGGACTGACACTGGGGTTCACGCCCTCAACTTCACAGCAAATTTTTCTACTACAACACAAAATTTCAAAACAGCAGAAAAATGGCGTGTTGCGCTGAATGCCGTATTGCCTAATGATATTGTCGTCAAATCTGCTCAAACTGTTAATGATGATTTTCATGCAAGGCACAGTTCAATCGGCAAACGATACCGCTACCTAATTTCAAATCTACCTTACCAGTCACCATTTTCTCGAAGCCAGAGCTGGTGGATAAGTTATGATTTGGATATTGAACAAATGTGTAAAGCAGCCAAAATATTGATCGGCAAACATAATTTTTCAGCATTTCGCGCTGCAAGTTGTTCTTCTACGAGTCCTGTTAAAGATCTACGAGAAATAGAGATTACTAAAGTTTGTTCCCGATATTTTACTCTAAAAATTGAAATGGAGGCCAACTCATTTTTGCAGCACATGGTACGCATTATTATTGGTACTCTGGTAGAAGTGGGGAGGGGATATAAAAGCGTTGGAGATATAACACAAGCCCTGAAAAGCGGTCAGCGAAAACAGGCTGGAAAAACTGCTCCGGCCCATGGATTGTATTCACTGAGAGTAATTTACCCTAAAGGTTTGATTGAGTGGCCAAAAGAATTAATCGATAATTAGAGGGAATATTTATGGAATTCAAGCTTCAATCAAAATTTAAACCCTCCGGAGATCAGCCACAGGCAATTGAATCCATAGTAAATGGAGTAGAAGAAAAATATAAGCACCAAGTTTTGCTGGGTATTACCGGTTCTGGAAAAACATTTGCCATGGCCAATATAGTTCAGGAACTTCAGTGTCCAACCCTCGTTATTGCACATAATAAAACACTTGCAGCCCAACTATACAACGAATTCCAGACCTTCTTCCCTGAAAATGCGGTCGAGTATTTTGTAAGCTATTATGACTACTACCAGCCGGAAGCTTACGTTCCGAGTCGTGATCTCTATATTGAAAAAGATACTGCACTGAACGATGATCTCGACCGTTTACGTTTGTCAGCAACTCGTTCGCTTTTAGAACGTCGTGATGTGTTGATTGTAGCCAGTGTTTCCTGCATTTATGGTATTGGTTCTCCAGAGAAATACGAAAAAATGCTGCTTATTTTTAAGGTTGGTGAACGATATTCAAGGCAGAGGATTTTAGAAAGACTAGTAGAACTACTGTACACTCGTAATGATATCGATTTTCACAGGGGAATTTTTCGGGTACGAGGTGATGTGATTGATATCTATCTGGCAGAATCTGAGTCAGCAATTAGAGTGGAATTATTTGGAGATGAAATTGAAAGCCTGGTCCGCTTTGATCCCTTAACAGGCAAAAAGCAGATATCCTATCAGCATTTTGTCATTTATCCTGCCTCACATTATGCCGCACCTGCAGAACATATTCCAAAAACAATAAGTTTAATACGGGAAGAACTCAAGCAACAAGTTAAAGATTTAAATGCACAAAACAAAATTTTGGAAGCACAGCGTCTTTTACAGCGTACTGAGTACGATCTTGAAATGATTGAACAAACTGGATCTTGCTCCGGGATCGAAAATTACAGCCGCATTATTGACCGTAGAGCCTCAGGAACACCGCCGGCAACATTACTAAATTATTTCCCGGATGATTCATTGATATTTGTTGATGAAAGTCACATGACCCTCCCGCAGCTTCGTGCAATGTATAAAGGAGATTTTTCAAGAAAATCGACACTCGTGGAACACGGATTCCGATTGCCGTCTGCAATTGATAATCGCCCTCTTCAGTTTCCAGAATTTGTACAATTTCCTCAAAGAATGATTCATGTTTCAGCAACTCCAGGAGATTACGAAATGGAGCAAACCGAAGGTCCAATTGTGGAGCTCGTAGTAAGACCTACAGGTTTACTTGAGCCAAAGATAGATATTCGCCCTGTACAAGGACAGGTAGATGATTTGCTGCATGAAATCCGTTTGCGAGTCAGTCGCAATGAACGGGTACTCATAACCACACTTACAAAAAGGATGGCCGAAGACCTGACTGAATATTATGACGATCTTGATGTTAGAGTACGCTACATGCATTCAGATGTGGATGTTGTGGAGAGGACCAAGATTTTACACGATTTGAGAGCAGGCGATTTTGATGTTTTGGTTGGAATTAACCTGCTCCGGGAAGGTTTAGATTTACCAGAAGTGTCGTTAGTTGGAATTTTGGATGCAGACAAAGAAGGATTTTTACGTTCAGTTCGATCACTCGTTCAAACCTGTGGACGTGCTTCCAGAAATGCCAACGGACGCGTCATCATGTATGCCGACAAAATCACTGCATCTATTCAGGTCACACTTGACCTCACAAATGAACGTCGTAAAAAACAGGAAGATTACAATAATAAACACAAAATTATTCCTAAAACAATCTTCCGGGAGATTGCTCCTTCTCTTGCACCGGTAGAACTGGATGAAATGTTAGAAAACGAGTCTGGACTAGATGAAGAAACTCCGGTCTATGAAACTGTAATCAATCTTGAAGGAAAAATTGCTGAATTTGAAGAGGAAATGCGGGAAGCAGCCGAATGCCTAGAATTCGAACGTGCCGCTGAACTTAGAGACCGAATTTCTGAATTGAGAGAGAAGACAGCAGATTAAAAAATATTAGTTAAAGAGCAAAGAAGATTATACAACATCACAAACAGCATCAACGCTGATATTTGAGAAACATACTATTTGGGGAAAATACATGCTCAAACAAATACATACCCCTGTTAAAATTTCCTATAAAAAGGAATTTTAATTGAATTTGTTTAATACTATCAAGAAACCTTGCTTTGTAACACCAAGGTTTCACCGGCACACACTGTGTAGGAACCGGCTATCGAGTATTATTGATGGACAGAGGAGAGTTTGGGAAGCGACAGGTTGCGTACGACCGCGCAGTACGACAATCTCACTGAAGTTGTGTCAAGCTTGTATCAGCGCGTAAATTTGGTAAAGTTCTTATTAGGTGAGCAGGGTGTTGCCTTTCACCTATGGGCATCTTGCTAGGTTTGGTGGGGAAAGCCTCGAGGCTAACGAGGCTTGCCTTTTGACGCTACTCAGATTTGCACTAGCAAGTTGAATCTGTGTTTGAATTAAGGACCAAATCAGCGAAATCAATCAGTTCATTTCGATATCTTTCACAACTGTAAAGTTTTTCACAAAAAGCTCAGCTATGAAACCAACACTAACCTTCATACATTCACCAGATCCTCTGTATGCTGATAA
>CAZOTX010000232.1:0-3439 GCA_964582835.1 uncultured Pseudomonadota bacterium
TAAAACATATTTTAGAATACATATCAAGAAAAGGCATCTATGAAAATTAAGCGCCTGTTCACCATGGAAGGTGAAAGTCCATATGGTTCATTAGAATTTGAAAACCGAGATTCGGTAATTCGGAATCCTGACGGATCAATAGTTTCTGAGTGGGGCAATGTGTGTGTGCCAAAACATTGGTCACAGGTTTCCACTGACATCATGGCACAGAAGTATTTCCGCAAAGCTGGTATACCCAAGTACTTAAAGTCTGCGAAAGAAAAAAATATTCCTGACTGGCTGCAACCTTCACTTTTTGACCAAAATAAGGCAAATCAGGAAGTTTCAGAAAAAGATTCCTCAGTAGGGGATTCTACTGTTTCGGAAACAGATGCAAGAGAAGTTTTTCATCGGCTTGCAGGTTGCTGGACTTATTGGGGTTACAAACACAATTATTTTGACACAGAAGAAGATGCCCGTGCATTTTATGATGAATTGTGTAATATGCTAGCTAATCAAATGGCTGCACCAAACTCTCCCCAATGGTTCAACACCGGACTAAACTGGGCCTATGGTATAAATGGCCCTGCACAGGGACATTTTTACGTCAATCCAAAAACAGAAGATGTAACACCGTCTGATGATGCATACACTCGGCCTCAACCACATGCTTGTTTTATTCAATCAGTGAAAGATGATTTGGTTCGTGAAGGAGGTATCATGGATTTGTGGACCCGTGAAGCTCGTCTTTTTAAATATGGTTCCGGAACAGGTTCTAATTTTTCTGAATTGCGAGGTGATTTGGAACCACTTTCAGGTGGTGGGGTTTCTTCTGGTCTCATGTCTTTTCTTAAAATTGGAGATTCAGCCGCTGGTGCCATCAAGTCTGGAGGCACAACACGTCGTGCAGCTAAAATGATCTGTCTGGACGCAGATCATCCTGATATTGAAAAATTTATTAATTGGAAAGTTCATGAGGAGCAAAAGGTAGCCGCTCTTGTAACTGGTTCCAAAACGATAAAAAACCTTATCAGAGAGATGTTTGATGCAATTCATGGTTGGAATAATGAGTCTGAAAAGTTTGATATAGAACTTAACAAGGATTTACACTCAGTTGTTAAAGCATCACGTTTGGCTTCTATGCCTTTCAGCTACGTTTACCGAATCATCCATTTGTCCAAACAAGGATACACAGGGGTATTGTTTGATGAGTATGATACTGATTGGAATTCAGAGGCATATCAAACAGTTGGCGGACAAAACTCTAATAATTCTGTTCGCCTAAATAATGATTTCATGCATGCAGTTGAACAGGACCAAGATTGGGATCTCTATTGGCGAATTGAAAAAGTCAAAGCAGAAAAAGAAGGCAGAGATCCTATTCCGTGCAAAAAACTAAAAGCTTCCGAACTTTGGGAAGAAATTGCGTACGCGGCCTGGGCTTCTGCAGACCCAGGAATTCAATTCGACACAACTATCAATGAGTGGCACACGTGTCCCTCTGATGGACCAATACGAGCATCCAACCCATGTAGCGAGTATATGTTTTTGGATGATACTGCCTGCAATTTGGCTTCATTGAATTTGCTAAAGTTTTGTGATCCAAAAACTGGTGAGCTTGATATTGTAAAATTGCGTCATGGTTCCAAAATTTGGACAATAGTTCTGGAAATAAGCGTTTTGATGGCACAATTTCCAAGCAAAAAAATTGCAGAACTCTCATACGAATTTCGAACCCTTGGTCTAGGATACGCTAATTTAGGGACATATTTAATGGTTAACGGCATTCCCTATGATTCTGCGAAAGCCCTGGCGATTTGTGGCGCTGTGACTTCCATTATGCACATGACATCTTACGCAACTTCTGCTGAAATGGCAAAAGAACTAGGTACATTTCCAGGCTACGAAAGGAACAAGGCAAATATGCTGAGAGTTATCAGGAATCATCGGAGAGCAGCATTTCGTGCACCTGATAGTGAATACGAAGGATTGACCATCAAACCTGTTGGAATAGATAGCAAGCACTGCCCACCAGAGTTGCTGAAGGCAGCTCAACAAGACGCCAATGCAGCTCTAAAACTTGGAGAAAAACACGGATTCCGTAATGCGCAAGTAACTGTGATCGCACCCACTGGAACTATTGGTTTGCTTATGGATTGCGATACTACTGGTATAGAACCTGACTTTGCTCTGGTTAAATTCAAAAAACTAGCTGGTGGTGGTTATTTCAAAATCATTAATAATTCCATTCCACCAGCTTTGCATAAGCTTGGATATAATGACACTGAAGTTATTGATATTGTAAATTATATAAAAGGACATGGGCGACTAGATGGAAGTCCATGCATCAATGGAAACATTCTGCGTGCCAAAGGATTGACGAATGACCTACTTAAACGCATTGAAGAGCAATTACCAACTGCTTTTGATATCAGCTTTGTTTTCAACATGCATACTCTTGGTGAATCATTTTGTAAACAAACACTTGGATTAAGTGACGAACAACTGGGAGATTTTGACTTTAGCATTCTCAAGCATCTTGGGTTCAGTGGTAAAGAAATTGAAGCAGCAAATGACTATATTTGCGGAACAATGACTATAGAGAACGCTCCACACATCAAACCCGAACATTATAGTGTTTTTGATTGTGCTAATAAATGTGGAAGAAAAGGTAAACGATTTATTGCCCCAGAAGCACACATCAACATGATGGCGGTGGCCCAACCTTTTGTTTCTGGATCTATCTCTAAAACTATCAACATGCCAAATGAAGCTAATATCACTGATATTAAAGAGGCTTTTTACTCTTCATGGCATTACGGATTGAAGTGTAACGCACTATATCGCGACGGTTCAAAACTTAGTCAGCCGCTTAATGTAAACGTGGAAGAGTTCTTGTGGGAAGAGGATGAAAGTGAAGTTGGTTTAGCAGACGAAAAACCAGAACAAGTTCGGATTGCTGAAAAAATAATACACCGCTACATAGCCAAACGCAGGAAATTACCACACCGTCGCAACGGCTATACTCAAAAAGCAGTCATAGGAGGGCACAAACTCTATCTACGTACCGGTGAGTATGAAGACGGCACATTAGGTGAGATCTTTCTCGATATGCATAAAGAAGGAGCAGCTTTCAGAAGCTTGATGAATAGCTTTGCAATTGCAATATCTCTTGGCTTGCAGCATGGAGTTCCACTCGAAGAATTTGTGGAGGCCTTTATTTTTACGCGCTTTGAACCAAACGGTATGGTTACTGGAAATGACTCAATCAAAATGAGTACATCAATCATAGATTACATTTTCCGCGAGCTTGCAATATCTTACCTAGGACGCAACGATTTAGCCCAGGTCAATCCAGACGAATTGCAAGCAAGTGCAGTTCATACACAAAATGAGGAACAACCAGAGTTTGATAATGAACAGATTGTCTCAGAAAGGACTCTCAGCACTGAAGAAAGTA
>CAZOTX010000233.1:0-3427 GCA_964582835.1 uncultured Pseudomonadota bacterium
ATGCAAACTATCAATTTTTCTAAACCATTGAATAGCATAAAGACCTGCATCTCGGACTAACACCTGAGCGGCATGATAACGATTTTTTATTAATTGTTCTTTCATGGCTAATTTAAAAAATTTTTCTGTTAAATGTTCTGCCTGAAGAGTGTACTTTTTGAAGAAATTTTGCAAGCCGAAGGGTTCCTTTTTTCATCTAGAGTCGGACAAATCACTCGATAATGAGCTATACATATGTTCTAATCTTTTATGTTTGATTGGTAGAATACTTCAAAAGACGTTATTTAGTAAATGGATCGGCAAATCAGAATTTGATAGAATCTACTAAATCCTCTTTAACTGGAATCTGTCTTGAATTATTAAAAATCTTATTTCATTTATCTTTAACTTTCAACATTCGACCCCTAAGCGGGAAAATTCCTAATGTTCCACAGTCTACAACATAAAATTATTCTGGTTGCTGCAGTTTGTGCGTCAATTACGCTTTTAGGTTTTGTTGCCTTGTACTTGCTGACATTGGAACAGCATCAGTCCTTGGAGCGACACCGAGATCTACCGGCAATTTCACTTAAGTGGTTTTCACTGAACAATGCAATTCAAAAAGTCTCTCTTGCACAAAAGTACTGGATTCATAGCGGAGATTTAAAGTTTCTCAAAGAACGTGATCAGATATGGGAAGTTAATATTCACCCCACCTTTAAGAAACTTGACCTGCTATACAAAAAAGTCCGTGTGTGGGAAGGAGAAAGATCAGTTGAGAGACGAGTTTTTTATGATTTACGATTGATGATTTTAGCCCTAGAAAATTTACAAAAAAACACAGGCGATACATCACAAATATTAACCATGGAAGAAACAAAAAATTTATGGGAAGAAAAAGAATCGCCTATGGTGAATGACATTAGCACTCAGATGGATATTATGCTTCGCTGGCAAACCAATTTTGCACGTCAGCAAGAATCCGTATTACGGCAGGGTTTGTCAGGTTTGAGTATATCAATTTGGATTGTAGCTTCCGTTGTTTTACTACTTGTTCTGGGATTAGCTGTTTTTTTTGCAAATAAAATCACTGCTCCACTTAGGGAATTAAGATGTGCAGCCCAGGAGCTTATTCGCGATCAATTTCACAGGTCTGCTGATAAACCCATTGAAGTCCAAGGGAATGCTAATGATTTCCCCAATAATATGGATGAAGTTCAAACTTTAACAGCCGTTTTCCAAAAAATGGAATCCGTCATCCGGGAACGTACAGATTTACTTGAAGCCTCAAATCAACAACTTGATCAAGCTAGCCGGGCGAAAGGAATGTATCTTACCAACATGTCTCATGAGTTACGGACTCCACTTAATGCTATAATCGGCTTTGCAGAAGTCTTACTTGAATCTGAAAGAGAAGATCAGCTATCAGATTATCAAATTGACCGCCTTAGTAGAATTTTAAAAAGTGGACAGCATTTGTTGGAACTGATCAACTCATTACTTGATCTATCAAAAATTGAAGCGGGCCAAATGCAAATCCAGCAAACTGATTTTCAGTTAGATAATTTGCTTCAGGATGTGATGGAATGGCTGGAACCATTGATGCAGGAAAAATCTTTGAAGCATGAAATCGTAGTTCACTCTGATTCACCAATTATACTTTATTCCGATTCAGGAAAAGTTCGTCAGGTATTGATAAATCTGCTGGGGAATGCTATTAAATTTACTGAATCAGGAGGTCGTATAAAAGTTAGTAGTTTTCAAGACGTAAATGGAGTTTTAATTAAAATTCAAGACACAGGTTGTGGGATTTATCCAGGTCAGCAAAATCAAATTTTTGAAGTCTTCCATCAAGTAAACTCACCAGCTTCAATAAAGGGAACTGGGCTTGGATTAGCCCTCGTGCAAAGTTTAATGAAAATACTTGGAGGTACAGTTTCATTGAAAAGCGAACCTGGTGAAGGAAGTACTTTCACTCTGCACTTTCCGGATTCCTGTAGTTTGAGTAATGAAGAATGAAACCCGAAAGTTTAATTGTAACTTGAAAAAAGATTTTATATTTCAACATTTAGAAGCAAAAATTGGATTACGATATTCTATTTTAGCTTTTCTCTCCTGGGGTATCCTCCCTATTTACTGGAAATTTCTAAATTCTATTCCGGACTTGGAAATCTTGGCACACCTTATAGTCTGGTCAATCATCTTTCTCTTCATAATTGGAGTGTATCTTTACGATGAATCATTTTCACAAACTCACAGTATCACCTTCGGTCTAATTTGGACCGGTTTGTTTATATTTTCAATCAATTCTCTATTTATTCAGAGGACTTCTTAAAAATAATACAATGAAAATTTTCTATTTTGAATTTGTTGGACTAATCTGTTTCTTTATTTCAGGGCTTGTTTTTATCATGGCGGGAATCATCAATGAAGACCTTCTTTCCACTTTCGGTAGTATAGTCTGGACGGTTGCCTGTTTACTCTGGTTTGTTCCAGTATTTTCGAGAAAAAACAACAATAATTAGTTGTTATTTAAAATTAATAACTTTCACTCCAGGATTGGAGGGGAAAGCTCAGTAGGAAGAAGGGGGAGTTAATTTGAACTAGGATCTAGTTCTAATGCTTTGAATTAAACGAAGTACAGAATTAAGAATAATAATGGAACAAATTTCTGAAAGTACAGTATTTTCTTCTATCCCAACTCCAAAAACCACTCGGGCAAATGATGTCTCTCCTCAGTCAAGCTTACAACGCTTAAAAAATAAAACTGCTCGGGATGTGTTTTAAAAAACTCATCCCGAACAGTTGGGAAATTAATTCAAAAGAGGTAACCTTTTCTAAAAATAGGTGGCCCCTGAATACTCTGTAAAAGATGATGGGTTAAGTGGCATCTGAACGGTAATACGGTTCTTTTGACCATCTTGATTCATAAAAGTCACCACTCCAGTAATTGACATAAGTGCCTCACCAATAGGTATCATCCTTTCCTCCTCCCACACGTGATCCTGCATAGACAACACTAGGGACTTGGTTTCATTAGGATAAATTGCATCACTCGGCTCCACGACTACTAGTCGTCCTCCTTTTGATGAATTACTATTGAAAACAAGTGTTGAAGTGTTAAAGCTGGAAACCGTCATGGGTGAGTTACCTGTGTTTGTTACCTCAAAAGGAAGTACCAACGTATGCTCACCGACATCATATTTGGCTTGTTGAGTTGCGCTCACCTTCACAAAACTAGGATCTATATTTGCTTCCGGAGGTTTGAACCTAATGACTTGCTGTGGAATTCCACCTGGATAAGTGGCAGCACCATACCAATACCCACCAACCAGCAGCACTATTGTGATGACCGCTAACAAATCCATGACTTTGTAGTCCTTCGGCTGGATTAGACCAAAATCATCACCCGTATCGTGAAGTCCTATTTTAAGATTGATCGCCAGTC
>CAZOTX010000234.1:0-3383 GCA_964582835.1 uncultured Pseudomonadota bacterium
CTTTTATGACAATTTCGGCACCCACCTCAGAAGCACGTAACACTGCAGCTGTATCCGTGGTAAAAAATGGATTTCCCGTTCCAGCAGCAAAAATTACCACTCGTTTTTTCCCCAAATGCCGATCAGCTCTACGTTTTATATAAGGCTCTGCAATTGCATTCAACTCAATGGCTGATAATACACGGGTTAAAGTTCCTCGCTGTTCTAGCATTTCCTGCAGACAAATACTGTTGATAACTGTAGCCAGCATTCCCATATGATCCCCTGCAACTCTTCCAACGTTACCTTCTGCAGATTCAGAGCCTCTAAAAATGTTACCCCCCCCAATCACAATCCCAACTTCTACACCAAGTTTGTGTATGGAGATTACACTTTCAGTTAGCGCTCTAATGGTTTCATAATCAAACCCGGTACCACGTTTCCCACCCAGAGTTTCGCCACTTAATTTAAGTAGAATCCGTTTATATTTAGGGCTCATTTAGAAACTTTAGAACTGGAATTTGACATAATTTTCGAAGTTAATTTTGACTCTAAGTTCCTTAGCAGTATTTTCAACCAATTGACTCACCGTAAGCTGTGGATCTTTGACAAAAGGTTGACTTTCAACACAAATTTCTTTGAGGAATTTTTTTATCCGTCCTTCAATCATTTTTTCAATGATGTTTTCAGGTTTTCCAGATTCCCTTGCTTGGGCCGTAAAAACTTCTTTTTCTTTTTCAAGTACTTCAGTTGAAACCTGATCAGCTTTTACTGCTTCTGCAGGAAATGCTGCGATGTGCATGGCAATATCCTTTGCCAATGCCTTCAAACGTTTATCATTACAAGGTTGGTCTGTTTCCAGTGATACAGCAACTCCAATTCTACCATTGCTGTGAACGTATCCTCCATGAGCACCATTATTTATTTCCATTTTTCTACAGTCAAGAATTTGCATGTTCTCACCCAATTCAGCAATTTTTTCTGTCAAAGAATTTTCAACACTACCATCCCCTTCTAATAGTGCTTGTTTTAATATATTTTCCCCACCATTTTCACATACTTGATTTGCAATTTTGCTGATAAAATTCTGAAAAATTTCATTTCGTGCTACAAAATCAGTTTCACAGGCAACTTTTACCAAACCGGCACGTTTACCGTCTGAACTAACAAAATAGCTTATCGCTCCTTCGCTAGTTTCTCGTGTAGATTTTTTAATGGCTTTTGCCTGTCCTTTTTTACGCAGAAAATCTTGTGCTGCTTCAAGATCTCCGTCTGTTTCAACGAGAGCCTTCTTACAATCCATCATTGCAACTCCTGTGATTCCCCGTAATTCTTTAACTACTGCTGC
This sequence comes from uncultured Pseudomonadota bacterium, assembly GCA_964582835.1. GTDB lineage: Bacteria > SAR324 > SAR324 > SAR324 > NAC60-12 > Arctic96AD-7. The sequence continues at coordinate 1,328 of CAZOTX010000234.1, forward strand.
CGTAATCGCTGCCATCTTGATTTATTCTTCCATTTGCATTTTAAGTTTTAATGTTTGATCCGGACTTAAAAGTTGTAATCCCGGAAAATAATTTGGTAGGTATTTCTTAAGTTTTTGTCTCAGTCTTTTTAGCCTTAGTTGCTTTAGTTGAAGTAGATTTTTTCCCAGAAGAAATTTTAACTTTTTCTACAAGTTTTTTTTCTTTAGAAACACTTTTTGTAACAGGTTTTTTTTCTACTTCAGAATTTGTTGCGGAGACAGGCTCAGTTTTTTTTACCTTTGATTTTTCTATAGATGGTTTCTCTACTTCAACTTTTACCTCAGAAACAATTTCAGTCCCTGTTTTCTTTACTTTTATTGCAGTCTTAGCTTTTTTAGTGGAAACTTTTGTCTCTGCAGATTTTGGTCCTGGAGCATCTTTAGTCTTTTTCCCTTTTATTTTTTTTGGAATGTTTTCTTCTTTATTTGCCATCACTTTTGCTACGGGTTTTGCTTTTTTGTCCTCAGATTTTTCTTCAGTGATTGTTTCTATTCTTTTTTGTTTTCGGGAAGAAAGGCCTTCCATTACTGCAGTCGCAATTACGTTTGCATAAAGGGCAACTGCACGAGGGGAATCGTCATTCCCAGGAATAACGTAGTCTATACCGGTAGGATCACAATTTGTATCAACAATACCAACAACTGATATCCCTAACTTTCGTGCTTCTTTCAATGCAAGCTGCTCTTTATGGCAGTCTGTAATAAAAAGCATTGGAGGAACACTTTTCATATTACGAACTCCACCGAGGGAACGTTCTAATTTCAACCGTTTTCGTTCCATCATCAGGGCTTCTTTTTTTATCACACCTTCGTAACTATGATCATCACCGGCTATTTCTTCAAAGTTCTTCATTCGCGCAATAGACTCTTTGACAGTACCGAAGTTTGTTAACAACCCCCCTAACCAACGAAAATTGATATAGGGACTCCCACACCTCTCGGCTTCTTCTCTAACAATACGCTGTATTTGAATTTTTGTGCCAACGAAAAGTGGTACCCGTCCTTCTTCAGCAGAGGCTTTTACATATTCGTAGGCTTCTTTAAGCTTGGCTAATGTTTGACGGAGATCAATGACGTGCACGCCATTTTTTGTGCCGTAGATGTAAGGCGCCATGTTGGGATGCCAACGTTTTGTCTGGTGCCCAAAGTGGACTCCAGCTTCTAAAAATTGCTTCATTGAAATGACAGCCATAATTTCTCCTTATAATGGCTTGGTTAAATGTCCGTGGGATGTAATCGGACTAACGTGCTATGAGGTGAATCTCAAAGAATTGGCCCTGCTGTCACATCCCCTTGACACGCAGATTCCACTTCTCTATTTTGAATTAGAAATAAACCCTATATTTATACATAATATTCTGGTAGTTTACAAGTGATTATTTAAGATAAGAGGAAAAAAGTGATGATTCAGTCTTCAGTTCATCCTATCCAAGACATCAGCATTTGTTTTCAACCTTCTCCAAAAGAAATGATGGAAATTGACTCCCTCTGCTTCAGTGATGCATGGAGTGAAAAAGATTATAGGGAGATGCAGAAGCAGTCAAATTTCTATAATTGGGTACTGAAAACTTCAGATAAAACTCAAGTAGGAATTGTTACTTTCCAGTCAGTACCCCCTGAAATGCAAATCCTGAGATTAGCAATTAAACCTGACTGGAGAAAACAAGGGCTTGGTAAATTTATGTTAGAGCAGTTAGAAATAGTGGCAAATTCAAAAAATATTAAATCACTTTGGATCGAAGTAAGCTCCTTGAACAAAGCTGCTAGAGCATTATACTACAAGCAGGGATATAAAGAGAAAGGAATCCGAAAAAATTATTTTAGGAATCCATTAGATGATGCGCTTTTACTAAAAAAAATATTAAAGGTTAATGACAATAAGTCTTAAAAATAAACACAGTGGTCAATAAGCCATTTTTAAAAAAACTAAAATTCAAATATAAAAAATTCCCACTTGAAAAGAGAAGCAATTATTCTAACTTGTGGATTATTTGATTCACATAATGCAAAGACTGCA
>CAZOTX010000235.1:0-3358 GCA_964582835.1 uncultured Pseudomonadota bacterium
ATTCTGTCTCCCCCTGGAGCAGGCAAAACAATGGCCTTCTTGCGGGCAAGAAGTGGTCCAGCCAAAAGGAACGACCCACGAATCATGGAAGCCTTAGTTAAATCAGGATTAGTTGATTGTAGGTGACTTGGATCAAAACTAAATGAATGTTTATCAATTTGCCTTTCTTCTACACCAAGACTTTCCAATAATCCACGCATAATAGTAATATCAAGTATGTCTGGTATGTTATGTAAAATAACAGGTGACTGTGCTAACAATATTGCGGCAAGAACAGGGAGAGCTTCGTTTTTGTTACCAGACGGTGTAATACTACCAGAAAGAGGAATACCACCATGTACTACGAATTTTTCCATTTGAATTATTTTAATTTTAAGAGTTTTTAAAAGCTTTTAATGTCTTTATTAATCGGTAAGATATTTTTTCCCATTTAAGGTAAGTTACTAAAAACCAAAAATATATTTTTTAATTTTTCAAAATAATTTCTTACAAACTAAAACGTAAAGATGTTTAGATCATTTCTGCGAAGTCACTTCCTAAGTGATGTCGCAAACGTTCTAAATTTTCTGGAATTGCAGTCAGAGTCATTAAAATTCCTTCTTTCTGGTAATCAATGTTGTTAACCCTACTCCATTTGTAAATATTGGCTAACTTTTGTGAGTTTTTATAATCTAGACGAATTTTTACTGTTTTCATACGTTCATTAAAAAATAGTAGTATCTGTTTTCTAAGTTGCTCAACAAAAGCAGTCCTTTTTTCCAATCCATTATTTTCTCCATTTACACATGAACCAAAAACTGCTTCAGGATATAATTTTTCTAAGATCAGCAAACGTGTATGAGAAATTTTATCAATTTTGTTAAACACTTTAATAATTGGTATGCAGGATGATTCCAAATCTTTTAAAACCTCAGAGGTTGTTTGTAAATGTTCTTCAATGTGATCTCCACAATCTATCACTTGAATCAAAAGATCCGCGTCCCTCACAGTAGCTAATGTTGACCTGAAGGCTGCTATTACCTCGTGTGGAAGATTATTGATGAAACCAACTGTATCTGAAAGTAAAACTTTAGGTCGAGAGTCTTTTTCCAAAATACGAGTTGTCGAATCTAGCGTGGCAAACAAGCGATTTTCGACTAACAAGCTTGAATTGGTAAGTGCGTTCATTATAGTTGATTTCCCGGCATTGGTGTAACCAATCAAACTTACTTTCAAGCAATTGGATCGTCTTTGCTTCTGTGTGTTGCGTTCCTTTTCGAGACGTACAAGCTGATTTTTGTATCGAGAAATTCGTTGGCGTAAAAATTGTCTGTCTTTTTCAATCTGTTTTTCGCCGGTACCTCTCGATGCGCCAATTCCTCCTCGTTCTCGGTCAAGGTGCTTCCAAAAACCTACTAAACGTGGTAACAAGTATTCAGACTGTGCCAGGGCTATTTGCAGCTTAGCTTCACTAGTACGAGCATTATTTGCAAAAATATCTAAAATTAACTTTGTACGATCAAATACTTCGCATTCTAAAAATTTCTCTAAATTTTGTGTTTGTTTAGGGGTAAGCTGATTGTCTACCAGTACTGTATCAATCTCATCAATTTTTATTCTAGATCTAATTTCTTTAAGCTTACCTTTTCCAAAAAAATTTGCTGGATGTATTTGAGTACGGGCTTGAATAATGTGTCCGGTCACTTTGCCGCCAAATGAATAGACAAGTGATGAGAGTTCTATCAGTGACCTCTGGACTTCTGAATTTGCTCTATTTGGTAACTGCAGCGAAATGAGTAATGTGCGGTTCCAATTTTTAAAAAATCTATTATCGTTCAAACAACCTCAGGACATTGACTAAAACAGTGCTATATTATCGGGCAAAATTGTAGCATATAATTTTGGTAAAAGTACAATGAAATTTTATGTTAAACCCAAAATTTATTTCAATGAATATGATTAGCCTAACATCTAATTAATAATCAATAAGAAAGCCCTATGAAATACTAATGTATATTAATTAGTTGTTAACATAAATTTCACGCATTTCGCGTTTGAGTGTTTTTCCTGCAATATTTCTTGGAAAATCTTCAAAAACTTGTATATCAGCGACCTTCTGAAATTTTGCATGCACACGTTGATTAATCCAGGTGATTAAATCCTTTGCGGCAATATTTTTTCCCTTGTGAAAAATGATAGCTGCAATTGGGATTTCACCCCATTTTTTATCAGGAACCCCAAATACTGCCACTTCTGAAATCATTGGATGTTTTATGATGACTTCCTCAATATCTTTTGGATAAACATTGACACCACCACTGATGATCATGTCTTTAACTCGATCAACTAGAAATAGGAAACCGTCCTCATCCATAAATCCCAAATCTCCTGAATGAATCCAGCCGTTAACAATAGTTTTTTTTGTCAAATCTGGGCGTTTGTAGTATCCGGGCATCATCATCGGTCCGCGACCACAGATTTCTCCAATCTCACCAGGAGCACATTCGTTGCCGTTTTTACGTAGAATTTTGATGTCGGTAAATGAAGGGGAAGTTCCGACAGAACCAACTTTTCGCAAGGCATCTTCACGATCTAATATAGAAAATAACCCTTCAGTTACACCGTACAATTCGTAAAATATTCCTGGCAAAACTTTGTTCAATTTATTTTTGTATTCCAGTAGCAAAGGAGCCCCAACGTTCTGGAGCATTTCCAGCGAACTTAGTTTTTCCGGCCTAAATTCAGGATGATTGAGAAGGGACATTATTTGTGTGGGTACCATGATGATATGAGTTACTTTTTCTTCAGCAATTGTATTTAAAATTGCTTCTGCATTAAAGTTAGGGTGTAAAATATAAGTTGCCCCTAAATACATCCATGGCATCAAGCTCAGCATTGCTCCATTAAAAACAATCGCTCCTGCGTGCAACACAATGCTTTCAGGAGACATACGCCAGGCTGATGCGAATTGAGTACAATAATTCGCACGGACATAATGAGTGTGTATTATCCCCTTCGGTGCACCAGTAGTACCACTTGAATACATGATGTTGTAGATATCTGCATCGACTATATTGGCATCAGGAGGTTCGGATTCATCAGCTTCGGAAATAAAATCAGCAAAAGTCTGAAATTCAGAAGCTGATTGTCTATTATGATGTCTTTCTCCATCACCAATGTATATCCAATGCTTTTCTTGAATTGCTGGTAAATCTTTTTTTATTTTCTTTATAGTTTCTGCAAAGGATGTGTCTGCAAATACTATCTCTGTATCTGAATCATGGAGAAATGCAGTTAATCCAGAAGCCTGTAGTAAAGTGCTTCCAGGTACAATTACGATTCCGGTTTTGGCTGCTGCCCAATAAAGTAGCATCAATTC
>CAZOTX010000236.1:0-3353 GCA_964582835.1 uncultured Pseudomonadota bacterium
GCAATTTAGTTGACATTTTAAAGGAACCATCATCTTCAATTTTCAGGAATGGTGTTAATGTTTCAATGTAGGTATCTTCTTTTTTCTGGAAATGTCCATTCAATCGTTTTTCATTCCAAAAGGAAAGTAATTCAGCAGGATCAATTCTACGTACATCCCCAGGAAAACTATTTCTTGCCGTTTGCCATGATGACTTATTTTTTCCCTTGATCAAATCTGAAATAGTTTTACCATTATGATCTGTCTGCTGAGAACGTTTCGAATGATTAATTAAAAGAATCGAAGAGTCCTTAAAGGGGTATATACCTATTTTATCAATACAAATGAACGGTCGGAAATCTTTAGTTTTTTCACTCATAAAATAGATCTTGCTTGAAAACCGGTGCTTATTTAGAATGTTGAAAAACATTCTTGCAAAAAATTAACCAGAAACGAGGAGAAGGAAACGGGAAGGACAACTATTCAGAAACCAAAGAAAGTATTTAGATTATTTTGGAACTTTAGCCATGGAAATGTAATAATTTTAAATCTTTGAAAGTAAATGGAGACTGGAATGAAATGGGGGATGAAAATACCATTTCACTTGCAAAACAACTATATGTATAGGTTAGATTGTAAAATTTTCAATACAGGTTAAAGTCATTGTTTTCCCTTTTGTTTGTTTTGGGGAATGACATTTTATTTTTTTTAATATATCTTCAGGGTTATTATAATTAAGAGTTTTTCAACAAATCTAAGAATCAAAATGTCTAAAAAGAAAGAGGTAATTTTCACTTCCACTCGTGGTGGGAAGTATGAAGGTGAATGGAAAGGCGGAAAAAGACATGGGCAAGGGAAACTAACATACTCTGATGGAAGAGAGTTTGTAGGAGAATGGAAAAATGGTGAACCAAATGGGAAAGGAACATACATTTTTGGAAAAGGGAAATGGGAAGGTGACAAGTATATAGGAGAATTCAAGAATGGGAAAAAACATGGTCAAGGAAACTATACTGCCTCTTCTGGGGAAAAATATATTGGGGAATTCAAGGATGGGGAAAAATGGAACGGAACACACTATGACAAAGAAGGAAGAATCATTGGGAAGTTAGCGAATGGTTGTTTGGACAGTAATTAATCTCTCAAAACAAAACTCCATCATCTCCTTTGACTATACCCAACTAATTGTTCTAAATCCCGACATAAAAAAATTCAATTACATCAATAATTAAGAAATTTTCTTCAAAAACTAGTCTGAAGACAATTTTTCTCCACAATTTGGACAAAATATTTTTTCTTTTTTTATTTCATCAGAAAAACCTGTAGCCAGTAATCCTGCAGGTAAAGCAAAAAACCCAATTCCGAAAATTGCAGAAATGGAACCTAAAAATTTTCCAAGAGAAGTTATAGGAAAAATATCACCGTAACCTACAGTAGTCAATGTCGCTACAGCCCACCACATGGCAGATGGTATACTTGAGAATTTCTCTGGTTGTGCTTCGTTCTCAGCAAAATAAACCCCCGTTGAGCAAATCAATAAGAGACTGAACATTAGTATCAACGAAGAAAATAATTCTGATCTTTTCCTATATATTGTATTAGTTATGATGTGAAAAGTTTTTGAATGTTTAAAATGTTTAGTTATTCTTAGGATTCTGAGAAATCTTAATATTCTTAGGATTCTATTATCCATTACAATAAAAGTCATGTAAAAGGGAGCTATTGCAATCAGATCTATAATAGCCATTGGAGAAAAAAGATACCTGATCCTACCTAAAATAGGGTGTTGATAATGTTCAACAGAAACACAAGACCATATTCTAAAAAAATATTCTGCAGTAAAGATCAAAACTGATACTATTTCAAAATATCTAAATATAGGTTCGTATTCCCCAAAAAATTTATTCTCAGTTTCTAAAATTAAAGCAAGAACATTTAAACCAATTAGAATTGAAATAAAATAATCAAAGACTTTACTGTGTTTGTCATTTTCCTTACTTATTTCTAAAATTTCCCAAATTCTTTGTTTGTTCATAATTGAATATATTATTTTTTGTGTACGAATTATTTCCCAGACGTTTTTTGTCCTACCTAAATTACGAATTGTGTGAATATCTTAGCAGGTAAAAAACTACTTTACCAATTGGAGGTAACTGCGATTTCTATTCAATGAAAATTTCAATCTTCCCCTACGCCCAGACAACAAGCTGATCTGTCCTGTGGAAAAGCCGGCTAAACTAGACCAGAAAAATCTTTGAAGGTTCCAAAACTACCCCCAGCTTGAATTTAAATCTTCTTTGATTCTTGAGGATTCATATTTTTTAAAAGTTTAAAAATTAATTTTTTAACGATTCTGTTCTGCAGTCCAAAATCAATATTTTTAAAATTTTTTGTAATGTCATTGGGTTAGTAGGTGGCTTTTTAAGTAAAAAAACCTAGCTTTTATATGTACTATAAAAGTGATTACCCCAACTGAAAATAATTTCTATGAAGTTGTATTCCGAGAATCAATATCTAAAAACAACTCCATGATTACTATTAATCAATCCAGACTTCAGACATATCTAGAATTTTTACATCCTACAGTATTAAATATTAACAAATGGATTTGTATAGTTATTCTCTTCCACATTATTAAGGTTTAATTATAGTAAATGCTGATTAACAAAAAGTCTTTACAAATAATTATTCTAGAGTATAATCTCCCTGCCATAGCCATGTGTTCCATTGATGGAATGCTTTCTTTCTAGAAAACATTTAGTGAAAGGAACATTAAATTTAGCCTATTTTATAAAGTGTTACTATAAATTTTATACTGCTCAAATGTGGTGGAACCAAAAATGTTAAAATACGAAAGGTTTATTTGCTTAAGATAAATGAGCTACACGCTGGTTATGGGCGTTTGAAAATATTGCGGGGCATCAACCTTAATGTTTCTCAAGGATCCATTGTTGCCCTACTTGGGGGAAATGGAACTGGGAAATCTACACTACTTAAGACCATTTCCGGATTACTACCGGTCATGGAGGGTAGTATTGAGTTTGATAAAAAAATTATCACGGACAAAAAGCCTCATCACATTGTTCGTTCTGGTCTTGTTCAGGTTACCCAATCTAAAGAAGCTTATGCAGCAATGACAGTAGAGGAAAACCTCATGGTGGGAGCTTATACGCGTAGTGACAAGGCTGAAATAAAGCAAGACCTTGAGGGAGTTTACTCTTTTTTCCCCGCACTTAAGGACCGAAGAAATTTGCTTTCTGGGACACTAAGTGGGGGTGAGGTGCAAATGCTCGTTACTGGACGAGGATTGATGGCGAAACCAAAGATGCTTATGTTGGACGAACCAAGTGCTGCGCTTGCCCCAAAGGTTGTTC
>CAZOTX010000237.1:0-3339 GCA_964582835.1 uncultured Pseudomonadota bacterium
TAGACCTAAACTTACATTCTTACTTAAGAATGGGTTTGACTGATGAGATTCTTTCATAAATGTTTTTATTTTTCCATGAGTATTCAACTCCTTGCAACTGATTGCACTTGTGTTTTTTGGGAAACCAGAAAATAAAAAGATAACAATTATAAAGATATATTGTTTTCTGAACATAAATTAACTCCATCACAAAAAATCTCATTATCTTAATCTTTTAGAGAATGGCTGATATTATCTGAAACCAATTTTGTGAACAAGTCAAAAGACAAATATTTAAATTATTTCTGAAATTTTTCACAAAATCTGATGCTTTTTGAGTCCTCAAACAGCTTGACTTTAGGATTGTAATCTTTAAACATAAGTGTCAAATATTCTTAATTTAATTTTCAAACTTTATAGCATTTGTTACAAAATTTTATAAGTGGGAAATAGAAGTTTCTTAAAAAGTGTTAAAAGAACGTATTGAAAACTGTCTTATTTTAGATCATCAATTTTTTCTCACAGGATTTCCTCGGCAGATTTTTTGCTGGAACAACAAAATCTCAAGGACAGAAAGTTCTTTTTCAAGGCTGGCAAAATAAAAAATACAGTTGTATAGGATCACTGAGTGAAATGAAAAAGGGTTCATAATTTGATTTTTCAATAGTTATATTGAAGAGAACTTAATATTTGTACTTGAAGGTACAAAGTACAAATGCCATACAAAAAACACCTTTCAAAATCTATTTAGAAATTTGTTGGTTACCAGTATGCTAAATATTACTCTGAGACCATTAATGAATTGAGATCTATACTCAATTTTGTAAAAGTTATTTCAGCGGGATTACGATAAAACTATCCACATGTATATTTGTTACAGAAGAAGCCCCAAATTATCCAATGATCGTTAAATCATGATCTACAGCCGATTATTAAACACAGACAAACTGATCTTTTTCTTTGTTACTTTCTTCATTATAGGTTGCTCCTTTCACTATGACCAAGGAATGAGGTTAGAACAGGAAGAACGCTGGGCAGAAGCAGCGATTGAGTATCATATTGCCCTATTAGAAAACCCAGAAGATATGGAAATTAGGGAAGCCTTAAAGAGAGTGAATATTCATGTTGCACTAGAAAATTTTGAAATATATCAACGTTATCTTAAGAAACATGAATATCACAAAGCTTACCGCAGATTGGAAGCTGCACTAACTCAAAACCCTGATTTAGTTGAAGCACGTTCGGAAATGCAACATTGGTGGCATATTTTGATAACAGGTAAAGTTGACTTGGAGTTTAACCGATTTACTTCCAATTTACGTCTGGCAGAAGAAATGAACCTTCAGGTCATTGTCAATACCACAAACAGAAAATTATTAATCGCAAAAATCTCAAGTGAAACGGGGATTTTTTTTCTTGAAGATGTAGTCTATCGCATCCATCCCAAACAACTTGCCGAATACACATTAAATTCAATAGGCCTAAAAATAAAACAAAAATCTTATATGGGATATGTACGAAATGAATTTAAAAAATTTATTAACTTTAGGGAAATTTTTCCTTTACAAGTCAGAGGTTCGATTAAAAACCTAATACTGAAAACCCCACAGAATATTTTGGATCACCGTGCATCCTTAATTAATGAGGCAGAAATTTCAGTGGCATGGCATCCACCTCGTCTTCTTAGTTACGAACTTCAGTTTGAAGGAGATAATATCCGGGTTAAATCTGATTTAAATCATAGTGAATTTGCTCCTTCTTTACTTTACCTAAATAACACAGAACGGCGAGCAAACATTGATTTTGGTGTCTATCTACTCCAAATGAAAGGTCCAGACCAAAAATGGACTATTAGACGAAAAGCTTACAGTTCCCCAAAAGACGATTATTTTTATGGACTAGCCACAAATATAGCCCTTAATCGTTTCTTTTATTATGATAGAGTCTTCCAGTTTATTCAATAAAAGATCCAAATTACAAAGTAGAAAAGAACCATCAAGGAGAATGCTATCATTAAACTTTTAAAGCACCCCCATTGGGATAGGAATTAACGGCAGGCGTATGTAATGTAGCATGGTAATTATTAAAAAATTATTGAAGGCAGTGGCTCATGTGCAATTTCAGGTTGTTCATCAACTGATAAACTCAGTAGATCTTTTTTCTTTGAAGCTTCATGGCGTATCATTGCAATCCCACGGAAAACTCTGTCTATAGAAATACTCCCCAAACTTGTTATCCTTCCAATTTCTTTACCAGTCTGAAAAAGTTTGGCTTTGGATGTTACTTTATACTTTTCTGGAACACGCAACCATACTGAAAGCCAGTTTGGATGCCCACGATGATACATTCTAGCATGAGGCTCCTGTCCTATATAACAACCTTTTTTGAAGGAAATGTGGTCACTAAGGCTTGCTTCCTGAGGGAAATTGTCTGTTCCATAATCAACTCCTGAACGTGGAATACCCTCCAAACACCTAATTTCATCAATGGCTTCAAGCCCAACCAGATCCGCTTTTTCATTTTGTAAAATCTGCATTATAAATTTTTTCAAAACACTTACGTGTACTATGTTTATTAAACGTGTTAAATTCCCCAAATCAAATTTTGCTGTTAACATTGGTGCTCCATCATACTTCCATCTTATTTTGTCTCTAACATAGCCCATTTTTTGAACATTTTTTTCAGCATCAGGTCCAATTAAATCGATCCTCAACATTTCTGCAGAATTCAGCAGTCTTAGCTCCAGATCCTCCCGTATATGAAAATTGTCTAGAATAGTTCCTACTGCCTGTCCTTCACCAGGGTCACAAATTACAATCCATTCATCTGTTTCACTACGAAATATTTCCAAATGATGAATGATTTTACCTTTGTTATTGCAAATCAAGCCTGACTGTATTTGTCCTAATTCAAGCTGCAAAACATCACTTGTAACCATTCCCTGTAAAAAAGAACCTGCATCAATACCCTTCAAAGCAATCAACCAACAGGCTTTAAGATCAAATAATCCACAACCATACAGGAGAAAGTTGATTTCTTCTCGCAATCTGTCAGAATAACTAATAGGTAAATTAGCACCTCCCTCAAATTCCTTAAAACTGCATCCCAGATTTTGGTGAAGTGCATCTATTATTTTGTATATTTTCATAAAGTTGTTTCTAAAGATGTCGCCTTTTATTATAAATGAATTAGGTGAATTTTGTAACCCCCCATTAAATTTTTAAGAAAAGAAAAATATATGAGAAAGTTAATTTCTGGAAAGATAATTAGTTCGCAAATTAACGAAGAATTGCGTAAAGAAGTAAAACATTTAAAAACAAAAAATATAGAGCCATGTCTAGCTGTCGTTTTGGTTGGAGA
>CAZOTX010000238.1:0-3309 GCA_964582835.1 uncultured Pseudomonadota bacterium
ACGAAAACTGCTATGTGATTGCAGATTCAAATCATGGCTACAAAATGCTCGGAGTTGGTAAACTGGTTGCTGAAACAATTATGGGTGAAAAAAGTATACTGCTAGAGCCTTTTCGTTTTTCACGTTTTGAGGAGGGCAAACTTCATCCTGTCTCAAATAGTCCTTTCCCTTGGAGTTGATATTAATCTCTTTCCACTAAATTATAGAGAAAGTGCAAACATTTAATGGAAGCAGAAACGAAAGAAAATGAATCCAGCAAGAAAAATGAACGACTACCGATTCAGAATCAATTTATAGGCTGGCAGTGCAGGGTACGGCAGTATTCAATGCGAAATGATGAGGGTCGTCCCACGTCTGGGATGAGACCGGATATTCTACTTGAAGATGGAAAAAAGGTGGCTTCTGCTGTGACGCTATTACTTGTTCCGGTCGTGCTTCAGGATATTATCCTTCAATTTCGATTCATGGTGCTGAAAACTCAGGATCCTCAGGAAAGATACAAAAAAGCGATTCAACTACTCTCTTCAACATTTTACCAAGATGTGGCAAAATTTAGTGGTCTGATGACAGGCTTGTTTTCAAAGAATTCTGAGACTGTGAATAGTCTCAAACAAATTCGGCGTTGCGTACTTGCATTCGACTACCATCAGCAAAAATTTAGAATTCCATCTGGAATTAGTGTCTTGCTAAAAAAAAGTCAGAAATTTGAATTTACTTACTGGCACAATTTTCTATTCAACCCATGTCTCTCTCCTGAAGTTAGCATTCTATGTTTCGAACCAGATTGGTCTAACTCCAGTGCAGAACCCGCAATGTTTTAAGCAGAAAACTTCTAGAAAAAATCTACTAGGGACTTGCTAAAAAATATTCCTTTTGTCATCTTGTAATTGGTTTGAACCCTAAAGAAAATTTAAGGTTGATGAAATAATTTTTGTCACCCCCTGTACTATGGGGCTATGTTACCTAGGCCTGAAATGAAAATAGAGAAATTATAAAAAATTCCTTTTGGTAACTTCCTCAGATTTGTCTAAAATTTTCCGTAGTTTTCTTTGAGAACAACCATTGGATGTCTTTTTGACATCTGAAATTTTATCAGAAGTTCACGGGCAATCATGTCTCGATCCTGTTGGTTATCCGGAAGATCCATCTCTTTTGGAACAGTTACCCAACCATTTATATTTCTATCAAAAACAGCGGGGTGATCTTCTTCGTATCCCATATGAACATCTTCCAACCAGTTGAGATCCTGCCAGTTCATTACTTCAAGATATTTTTTTAGAAATGGGGTTAGTCGCCCATAGTCTGGTACTAGATTTACATCGTATCGGTAGCCTATATGCTGCCCGATTTCTTTTTCTCTCTTTGATCCTAAATCTTCCGGAACTAGTGTGTTTTTTTTACTCATTTCAATTTTAAAATTTTAAGTTTCAAGTATAAATTAAAGTCTAAAGTAAATGGGGGAGGTAACAAGTCTCCTACTTCTCATTATTTCTGACTGTCTAGCGTTTAGTAACGATTCATGTCAGGTCGTCCAACTGTGTGTTGCGATCCGGCCAAAGGTACTTGTGCCATAGCTGAGGCTTCCATTGTCAATGCAGCTAGATCTTCTGGCTCCAGGGAATGGACGTTAGTTTTTCCGCACGCACGTGCAAACATCTGACACTCTATCGCTAAGCAATGCAGGAAGTTGTATACCCGCTCTGCAGCTTTATCTGGATCAAGACGCTTTCGTAGTTCAGGGTCTTGTGTTGCAACTCCAACAGGACAACGTCCAGTATGACAGTGGTAACAAAATCCTGCTTCGACTCCCATTTCCTTTTCGTAATCAGCTTCCGGAGTATCTTTGTTGCAGTTGAGGGCCATCATTGCAGAGTGTCCAATTGCTACCGCATCTGCTCCCAGAGCAATAGCTTTTGCCACGTCGGCACCATTTCTTATTCCCCCGGCATAGACCAGTGATATTTTCCCTGTGTATCCCAAATCGTCAAATGCTTTGCGAGCCTGACGAATGGCCGCAATACCAGGGACCCCAGTTTCTTCAGTGGCGAGATGAGGGCCTGCACCGGTTGAACCTTCCATACCGTCAATATAAATGCTGTCTGGATTTGTTTTGAGGGCCATTCGAACGTCATCATAAACACGGGCAGCGCCCAGTTTTAGCTGAATCGGTATTTGCCCATCAGTGGCTTCCCTGATTTCATTAATTTTCAGAGCCAAATCATCTGGACCAAGCCAATCTGGATGTCGAGCTGGAGAACGCTGATCAATTCCAGCAGGCAAGGAACGCATTTCCGCCACCTGATCAGTAACTTTTTGTCCCATTAAATGTCCTCCTAAACCAACTTTGCAACCTTGTCCTATGAAAAATTCACAAGCATCGGCAAGACGAAGATGATGTGGATTGAATCCGTAACGTGATTGTATACACTGGTAGAGCCACTTGGAGGAGTATCGACGCTCATCAGGAATCATTCCTCCTTCACCGGAACAAGTGGCTGTTCCTGCCATAGTTGCTCCGCGAGCCAAAGCGGTTTTGGCTTCATAACTCAAAGCACCAAAACTCATGCCAGTTATGTAGATAGGAATATCCAATTCCAAAGGACGTTTAGCATTTGGACCAATAATTGTTTTTGTCAGACATTTTTCACGATAACCTTCAATCACGAAACGAGTCAGTGTTCCTGGAAGAAATGTCAGGTCATCCCAGGTTGGAATGTTTTTGAACAATGACATCCCCCGCATACGATAACGTCCCAATTCTGCTTTGATGTGAATGTCGTCAATTACCTCGGGCTTAAAAATGAAGCTCTGACCGAGGAGTGATTTGTTTCTAGCCATAATATTTTCTTTTTAAGAGAGTGATTTTCAAAGCACGATTTTCTTTTCGGTCGGCTCCAGGTTATCGTAATTCCAAAGTTGTTTCCCAGCGACAATTTTTTGTAGGCTGGCTGCACCATTTGGGGCTTTCATGCCATAAAGTGCAAGTTTCCTATCAATCCATCCGGCTTCAAGATCCGTCATTTCTCCTTCAACGGCATCCACTCCAAGTGAAGCTATTTTTCCACCAACAAATATTGTGCCGTCGTACATAGAATCTCCTAAATTTGGGCCAGTATCACCAAGAATAATCATACGTCCGCGCTGCATCATAAAACCGGATAAGGTTCCTGTACGTCCACCGACAATAATTGTTCCTCCTTTCATGTCAATTCCCGTTCTTGATCCGACGTCACCCTTGCAAATTAGGTCGCCTCCTCGAATCGCGGCTCCGAATGTTGAACCTGCATTTTTTTCAACAATGATTGTTCC
>CAZOTX010000239.1:0-1733 GCA_964582835.1 uncultured Pseudomonadota bacterium
GGGAATTTCCCATTTTGAAATTTATTTTGAGACTCGTGTAGGCACAATAGATTTTTTTGGAATAGAAGGGGCGATTTCTAATTTTTGAGCTGCTAAAAATCACATTTCCTAGTCATACTTGGTTGGGGTTAAGCATGTGTTGGGAGATATGTTTTTTAATAGTGTATTGGTATGCTTATTATCGATATAATTGAGGGGAGCTTGTTCATAACAATGAGTTGGAAAGAGACAGGTGAAACACAATAATAAAGTCGTTATTGGGGGTTTTCTATACCTGCTCTAAATGAAAAAATCTACAACCCGGAGGAAGCATGAATGTTCAAAGTGAAAAGCCTTTGACGACCTGGTATTTGGAAATGCTCCATCCGAAAGAATTGTGTACGAAGACACTGCCTTCGAAAGCACAACTTATTAGGCAGGAAATTCCTTTGCCGTCCATGAACCGCTTTTTTTATCATGAAGTGGGCATGTTGTGGCATTGGACAAATAGGATTTCGTGGAATGAAAAACAATGGCGGGATTGGGCAGAGAGCGAAAATATCCAGACTTGGATGTTACTTCTCAAAGGTACCCCTGCCGGATATTTTGAATTGGAGGCACAGGATACAGCAGTGGAACTGGCTTATTTTGGTTTATTGCCTCAGTTTTTAGAAAAAGGATTGGGTGGCGGATTGTTGTCTGCCGCAGTAGAAAAAGCATGGGGAATGAAGACAAATCGAGTCTGGGTACATACCTGTAGCCTCGATCATCCTCATGCCTTAAATAATTATCAGGCTCGTGGTTTTCAAATTTTTCGGGAAACTATGACCTTATAATAAACTGCCTTTTCAGGGACAATGTATGGGTGTTGACCGTACACCGGAATTGAAAAGGAATGAATGTTCTTTGAAAACTTAATCTAACAATACTATATTTTGGGGGATTACCATGTTTATCGAGTCCTTCGCCTATTGTTTTTTTATATGATGTTTGAGGAAAGTAACTATATGTATATCATAAAACTACTGGTTACTTTACTCCAGACAGGAATCAATACAAAAAGTAATCAGCGGCGAGCTATTTCAGCATTCATGCTGGTGTTAGCGATGGAAATTTTCTAAAAAAATTTTTGGAATAGCTTGGTTAATTATATCCCCCCGAATAGTATTCATAAAATGGAACTGGAGTTCTATAATATGTCCATGATGTATTAAGCTATATGGTGAACATTTTTTAAACCAGAAGCTATTATACAACTATAAAGGATGAGTGTTTCGTTTTGATGTTATGTTTCGTAATTTAAGTTTGGCTAGGCGGAATCTTTTTTTTCGTACTATCAGGTTTAGCAATGGCCCATAACTGCTTTCGAAAGGTATATTTGAGGTGGAATATTCCATAAAATGTAATAAAAATATTATTATTATTCCAAAATATGTCTTAGAGAATCTGCAACTTGTGGACAGGTCTATAGTTTTTTTGTGGTGAATTTGATTTCCAGTAATCTATGTGTATTGGAGAAATATATATTTACGTCGAATTGTGCCTGCATTTATCCGAGATGTATGGAGAGGTTTGTAGTCTTCTATGGTGAAATGAATACATTTTATGTCGAATTGTGCCTGCATTAATTCGAGATGTATGGAGGGGTTTGTAGTCTTCTATAGTTGATTGGAACTCTAGGAATCCGTAAGGAATGGAGGATTACGTAAAACTTTGTGTTGTATTGTACCTGGAGTAATCCGAGATGTTAGGGG
>CAZOTX010000239.1:1833-3309 GCA_964582835.1 uncultured Pseudomonadota bacterium
TGAAAAATATACCACATACGTTGAGGTAAAATGCCACTACATTTTGACATCAAAGATTATTTAGAGCGACGTAATCACCTAATAGAGTTGATGAATAGAAAAGGAGTGGATGGGATGCTTATCTTCAGGCAGGAAAGCATGTATTATCTGACTGGATATGACACCTTCGGATATGTTTTTTTCCAATGCCTTTTTATGGGTAAAGACGGGAAACTAATTTTACTGACCCGTGTACCAGATTTGCGGCAGGCACAGAATACGTCCATTATAGAAGATATTCGAATCTGGGTGGATGAACCAGAAGCAAATCCGGCTTTGCAACTAAAGGAAATATTGCAGGAATGCGGATGTGAAGGAAAGCGACTTGGAGTTGAATACGATTCTTATGGCTTGACGGCTAAAAATGGGAAAATGTTGGATAACGCGTTGGATGGATTTTGTGAATTGAGTGATGCCTCTGGAATGGTGAATCTTCTGCGGGTAGTAAAAAGTCCAGAAGAATTGGTATATATTCGGAGGGCCGCAGAATTGGCGGATGATGCTTTGGATGAAGCTCATCGCTTGGTTAAGGCTGGATGCGATGAGGGGGATCTACTGGCTGCAATGCAGGGTGCAGTTTTCAGAGGAGGTGGAGATTATCCCGGAAATGAGTTTATCATCGGCTCTGGTGAAAATGCTTTACTGTGCCGCTATTTTTCTGGTAGACGGAAACTTGATTCAGAAGACCAAATAACTTTGGAATGGGCAGGAACGTATCGTCATTACCATGCAGCTATGATGCGAACAATTCCTGTTGGAAAAGTGAAAAAAAAACAATTAAAAATGCACAATGTCTGTCTTGAATCAATGGAGGCTTGTGAATCTGTTTTAAGACCGGGAAGTGCTATAGGAGAGGTTTTTGATGCTTACGCAAGAACTTGTGATAACTCAGGAATGAAGGCCCATCGGCTTAATGCAACAGGATACAGTATGGGGACAACTTTTTCACCTAACTGGATGGATTGGCCAATGTTTTATCAAGGTAATCAAGTAATTGCCGAAAAAAATATGGTGTTTTTTCTTCACATTATTTTAATGGACAGTGACTCAGGAGTTGCCATGTGTTTAGGGCACACTGTTCTGGTCACGGATTCGGGATGCGAACGCCTTTCTCGCCACCCTTTAGATTTGGTGGTGCGTTAATAGATCCTCCTTGGTCACTTCCCGGTGAGACAGCACGGAAGAGAAAAACTGTCTGGTCGGGAAGTGCCATGTTTGACTGATAGAAGGGAGATATTGGAAATTGGAAATTTTTTAAACTCCACATCGAGCGATTCTATAAATATGTATGAATTTTTGAAAGAAAAAATTAATAAACAATAACGGCAAGCTGATTTTACAAAATCGTCGGTCGTTTTTAAAGTCATACGAATGTTCTTTAATTTAATTTTCAATCAGTGAAAGGTTAAAATCTAAAATGGAAGACAAATTAAATCT
>CAZOTX010000240.1:0-3286 GCA_964582835.1 uncultured Pseudomonadota bacterium
TGATGGACATTGAGAATAATGAACCCCCACCTTCTTTGGTCTGCATTCCTGCAGAGGAAATAAAAAATATCACCGGTAATTTCAAACGAGCACAATCATCAAGTAATCGACAAACTTTTTCACAGCTTGCCATATCAAAAGAACCTGCTTGAAACTCTACATTACTAACAACTAAACCAACACGAAAAGTAGTTTTTTGTTTTTTTGTTTTCTTATTTTTTTTGCTGCTAATTTCAACTTTATCATCATTAGTGAATTTTGCGAGTCCAGTAACAACTCCACATGGAGTAATGCCATTCTCAAGTGCCTGTTCAATAGCGTCTCTAAATCCTGGGAATTTAACTGGATTAGAAGTTATTCTATCAGCATACATTTCCTTAAATTCACTAAAATAATTTTCAATAACTTTCTTGTATGTGATGACCGTACTTTTGTATTCCCTCAATAGGTTCTTAATCAACAAATCCTTGTACGATTGATCAAGACGATTCCAAAAGTCTTTTATGCCTATATTACGAGGAGTAATTTTTCCATTGAATTTCCCTTTACCCTGTTGTGCGGCATAAAGTGAAGGTAGTAGTCCAGAAAAATAGTAGCGTACTACACCAAACAGTGGAGGACTCATTCGAGGAAAAACGACCCTTTTCCATTCACTAATGGTACCCAATACATCATCACAATCCTTGCGACCTATAAAACTAGCAAGCCACTTGAAAAATTTGGATCGTACAGATTTGCTTTTCAAATCCAAAGAATTTTTCTCAAAGGCTTTCATTGCTCCTTCCACAGTTTGCTCAAAAAGTTGTTCTACAGACTTTTTAGAAATTTGATTTGTGCCCTTCAGTTCATCTGCAATCGTAGGCAGTGCCTCAATAACTTGATCATAGAGTAGATCAAAAAGAAGAATATTTTGGAAATTTTCCTGAAAACTCTTATTCACGTCAATAGTTCTCAGAAGATCTAATAAATTTGGATTTTGGGGAGGAATGTCATGCAGTGAGGATTTGCTTAGTTGTTCATTGAGTTCTATCATGTTTCCTGAAGAACTATCTTTCCAATAATTGTAAAGGAACAGTAATATTTCCAGAGTTAAATCTTCTGTAGCTTTTTTATGATTTTCCTGAGGATCACCAATAAAAAAGGCAACAAATCTACCTCTTTCTTTCTCTCGGTCTTCTCTGGTAGTGATAAACTGTTCAAAACGTTTGTTTAATTTTTCGTGAAAACGAATTTCCAAAGGAGTTTTATACCATTGCTTAAGTTTGTCTTGACGTTCTCGTTTCAGTCGTTCTTGCAATTTCCCAACTGGGGTGATCCTGGAACTTAATCTGGAATAGCTATCTATAGAACGGCTTACTATACGCTGGCGTAATTTCAGGTAGCGCATAAAACGAAAAACGTCACCAAAAATATTCAGTGTCCCGGTAGGAGAAAGGTCTGTTATCCTGTTACTTTCAATCAAAAGTTTTGAAGGGTTGAGGAAGTGATTAATACTGTCACGATAGTGGTCAAAGAAAAACTCATTATCTGTCAAAAATTTGCATGAAATTTTCTCAGTAGTTTCAAGTGAACTGATTATTGCTTCTTTTATATTTTTAACTTTATGAGGTTGATCATAATTATAGTCGATTATTCCGTCAAAATATCCTTGAGACTGTAATTCATATGCAGAAACACCAATATGCTTAGCCGACTCCTGCCATGAAAGATCGTATTTACGTGCAATATTACTCAAGCCTTTAGGATGGATAGTATTAAAGACACCTTCTCGCACTGACAGCAGGATATTTGCAGTTGCAAGAGGAATTGCGCCACCACTATACCCACCACCAAAAACGATTCCAATAACGGGTAATTGCAAATTAGCCATCTCGCTTATCAAGAAAGAAATGCTGTGAGATTGATTGTCCAAATTTGCTGTAGCGTCTGCTACAGCACCAGGAGTATCTATAAATGTAACCAGGGGAATACTGTGTGCTGCAAAAAATCGCACCTTTTCTGCAGCTTTACGGTGATGAATTGGAGACCATGCTCCATTTTGCATTTTGTGGTTTTGAGCAATAAAACCTAGTCTGCGAATTTTTCCTGAAATAGATAATTCAACTTCTGCAGAGTAAAGTGGACCTTCTATTTCTTCCACAATCATCTTTCCACCTAACTGCTGGATTACTTCCGGAGCACTCTGACGAGTTTTGGATTCAGATGGACTTACTACCCTCTGAATATAAGCATCGACATCCACTTTCTTCAATTGTTGTAATTCTTTCTCAATTTCCTCCGCAGAGAGCAACCCCAGCAAATCTGATTCAGAAAAATAATCTAAATTTTTCTTTCCCCGAAGAAGAGAAAGATCATGTGACATCACTTCAGCAGCATGAAATGCTGAAAAGTGTTTAGTCGTTTTTTTCTTGTTGAAACCCATTTAATTTTTTTATCTTTTGTCGTGTTTTTTGCTAAACTTTTATGGAAGTAATAATGGTGATAATGCCTTATCAAGAGAAGGTAACGCAATTGGGAATAACAGTTGCTCTTCTAATGAGTACAATTGTGCAGCTGTCAATGGATCGTTTTTTTGATGGAATTTTCTCAAAATCTGTAGTTTTTTTTCAGTATTATTTAGTCTCTCATAGGCAACAACCAATCTGTCCAAAAACAAAAGTTGCATTGGCGGATTACCTTCCAGAAGCAAACTTTGCTCTAAAGTTGTTTCCAATAACTCCTGAACTTCTGCCCAATCTTCAGTCATTACTAATGATGAGCTCAATTCATCAGTTAAATAAAGATGACCAGGAAACTGGACCAGTCCGTTACGTAGAATTTTTTGGGCTTCCCTCTCTTCACCTTTATACCTCAACAAATCACCAACCAATCGATGGGCATAACCCTGACTTTCCCTACGCTTTAGATAGGGGCGACTTATTAAAAGTGCCTCTTCAAAATTTCCAACACGGCTTAAAGTCAGAGCATGCAAATAAATAACTTCCCAGTTTCCTACAAGTGCCTCCATTAGCGGGGTTGTCACTTCCAAAACAGAAAGGTACTTACTCTGCTGAAAAAGGACCCTAGCTAATGAAAAATGTATTGAAGGAGAATCATTAACCAAAATTACTTGTCTCAGAAGTTCTTCCGCCTGATTAAAATTACCACGACTTTTATACAAATCAGCTTGTAATTGCATAGCTTCTGTATTCAGTGGATGCTTTTCCATTATGCGAATTAACTGCTTTTCAACGACTGCCAATTTACCTTTCATCAATTGTCTTCGTAAAAAAAGAAGCTGATATGA
>CAZOTX010000241.1:0-3283 GCA_964582835.1 uncultured Pseudomonadota bacterium
ATTCAACTATAAGTAAATCTAAGATTTTAGATAATTCTAAAATTATGAATAAATCGACCATTACAAATTCGACAATCGAAAATTCGACAATATCAAATTCAGAAATTATAAATCAAACCATAACAAATCAGATTATTACCAATTCAAAAATACAGGGACCTGCTAAAGAAGAAGAGAAAGAGTGATTTGACTCGGTCTAAAATTTTTCCCCATTATATTATAAGTTTAAATCTTCAAATTATTTCAAAATTCCACCTTTTTACCGATTGTCAACTTCTGTTGAAAAATACCTATTAAAAAAATACTCCATTAGAGTGGCTCACTGAAACCTTTATTTCCAAAAAACCATTACATAGTTTTGGGGGTATTCAATATTTCAATGATTTTTTACAAGAATTATGGAAATTCCTTTGATGGATTTAACTATGAAAATTTAATTGTTAGCAATCAAACAACTAAAATTTTTACAATTTGGCAAGATTATGAATTTAATATAACTTATCATTTATTTTTTATTTTAAACTTATATAACTTTATTATAAGCACTATAATTGCTGCTGGTGCTAAAAATAAATATGCTCTGGCAAAAACAAGTTCTTCTCTAATTGAAAGGGCAATCATAATTCCGCCTAAGATATTATAAGCTGATAAAATAGATATGATATCCCGTCTAGGTTCTTTAGTATTTCTTAAGAAAATAAAGTTAATTAATGTTGACAACAGGAAGACAGCGCAAATACTTCCTAATATAAAAGGGATATCAAATTGAAACATAAATATTCAAGTGATTATAGAGTTGTAGTAATCATCTTATTTTTGAAATAAAACCTTTTACCAAAAAGTTTTATTTCACAGAATTCTCAACAAAGTTTTCGCAAAAAAGGAATAATTCTTTCTTAAACTCAAGGTGCAAAATTAGATCTTAAATACTTGTAAAAACCATCAAAAGTACATGGTCCTTACTCATTGAATCAAAATCCGTCCACTCCTCGATTCAAATCTTTACCACTAAAAAAACATTTTGATTATTGTACATCCCCATCCTTCATTGTATTTGTTTGAGGAATATATAGTATCAAAAGTTAGTTAGATCTTACAAATATTGGTTTGATGACGCAGAATTTCTGAAAGACTACGTGCCACCGTTATAATAGGTTAAGTTGAATAACAATTAACTAACCACTTCAAAATACTTTTTCCATTTGTGAAGGGGAAAAGATAACCCAACAAAACTTTTGTCAATTTGAGTTTTATGGAATTGGTAAGTCTAGAATATATTCAAGTATTGTGTCGAGGTTCGCCATAATTGTAAGCATCACAGTAATTAATAAAACATTTAAAATAATCAATATTATTTTTTTCCCCATAGAGTAAGTTGGCCACTCTTTTAACATAATTTTCTCCTAAAGAAATTCTTAACCTTCAAAAACTCAACAGTACGTCACCTTCCCTTCGAGTTACTAAGCTTTCACAAAGATTTTTTTGTCCTACCGAAAAAATGGTACTTAGATGTATAAAAGTATAACATCTTCTGATTAATTTTTCTATTTAATAAGAGTTTGAGATTGCTTATTGTTCTACTCCATTCACAAACTTTCCAATGATGTTCCCATCTTTGTCGTATCCAGTTATATTCCACGGTTTAATTCTTCTGAATTCACCTATCCATTTATTTCCAGCAGAAAACGTAATTGTTCCTTGACCATGTTTTTCTCCCTTTTTCCACTCCCCCTCATATTTGTCCCCATTAGACCAAACGAATTCCCCTTGACCATGTTTTTCCCCTTTCTTCCACTCCCCTTCATATTTGTCTCCATTAGTCCAAGTGCATTCCCCTTGACCATCTACGTTACCATTATTCCATTCTCCAACATACTTTCTTCCATCATGGAAATTGAATGTTCCTTGGCCGTGTTCTTTCCCATCCTTCCATTCCCCTACGTATTTCCCTCCATTAGACAAAGTGAGAGCCCCTGAGCCACTAGGCTCTCTATTTTGTATCTCCCCTACATACTTTCCTTTGGTACACATTTTCCAAAAAATTTTAACCCAAATCTTAACATCACTATTACGAATCCAGTTCAATTTCCCATTTACATCTCTTAAAAATAGAACCTTTTTACTTCTAGAAATTTCACTCATTTTTTAGTGATATGATATATCAAATTTGATAATTGCAAGATTTTCGAAAACTTTTCTTTAAATCGTCCAATTACGATTAATTAATTTATAGCTGATCTCAGGATATTAATTGTCTGAATTTCTATAGACAACCAATTGCGTATGGAGGATATCCCAAAGAGAATTAAATCAAAAATAATATTTAAAAAATTATTCGCAGAATATCATAAAATCATTCAGACAATGGAGAAATCCCTGAAAGCAATTTTTTTCGGCGGTGTTTCCCATTCTTGAATTTTCCTACATACTTTGAACCATTTAGAAAAATTTCGGTTCCTTGACCGTTTTTTTTGTCATTCTTCCTTTCTCCTTCAAATTTTTCCCCAAAAGATGACAGCTGTGTCCCTTGCCTATTCCTTTTTCCATCCTTCCATTCTCTCACATAATTTTCACCATCAGGTAAAGTGATACTTCCTAAACCATTTTGTTTCCCATTTGAAATTTCCCCTCTGTATTTTGGTTTTGTGTTTTCATCTGTAAAATTTTTCCATTGAAAATCTTGTTTGCCAGTTTTCACTCGATATAAAACATCATCTTCTTTCTGGCAGGAAACGAGAAAGTAAGATGCAAGTATAATTGAAATGAAAACCAAAAATATTTTTATCATAGGTCCCTATCAGTTGTTAAGGATAACATAATATATATACTACGATTAGGTAAATTTTTACAAGAAAATAGAAATTATTATTTCGTGAAAGTTCTGATATATGTCTGTTATTGAGTGGCAAAGTATAAGTTGCTAATTGTCTAGTAATTTCAAAAAAATATTTTTTCCTTGTTTTATACTTTTGGGCATCAAATAGTAAAATAGGACTAAGATAAGTATAAAATGATTTGACTAATAAGGGTATGATGTTATTATCTATTCGAAATAGTGGTTACTTTCCTCTTAAAATGGAAGATGATTTTTACTATAAATGACGCAAAATTCTAAATAATTGAGTTTATATTATATCTTTAGGTTTTCTTACCCCTCTCAGAACCTTTAGTATAAATAAATTAGTTTAATTATTGTTCATAAATTGCTAACCCCACTTAAAAAATGGGGATAGATTTTTTATTTTCCGGGGTGTAGCGCAGTCCGGTAGCGCGCCTGCTTTGG
>CAZOTX010000242.1:0-3277 GCA_964582835.1 uncultured Pseudomonadota bacterium
GGTCTGGATCGAGTTTTCCCAAAGTGCTACCCGGAATTCACTAAAAGCATGAAGAATGACAGTGGGAGAAGGAAGGAAGTAGACTGGTATTGAAAAAAGCCAGCAGGAAGCTTCCCATATTAGAAACATGCCGATGGTATAAAGCCATGGAGACCACTTCTGCCAATTGATCATGTTTCCTGCTGAGGTTCTCATGCCCTCGCTTCAGAGATGTGACCACGTAGTTCGTGAACAATGGAAGTGAATTCTGGAGTGAAACATAGATCTAGCTCACGCGGTCTGGGAAGATCTACTTTGCGTTCAACAAGAATCCGTCCTGGACGGGAACTCATAACAAATATTCTGTCAGCTAGGAAAACGGCCTCTGGAAGATCATGGGTAACAAGAATCACAGTAAAACCCTTCTTCTGCCAGAGATCCCGCATTACACACCAAAGCTCTTCACGAGTAAACGAATCTAGCGCCGCAAATGGTTCGTCCAGCATCAACAACTTAGGTTCATGGATCAGGGCACGGCAAAGTGAAGCACGCTGTTGCATTCCTCCAGAAAGCTGCCATGGATACTGATCTCCACAGCCTTCCAGCCCAACAGTTTTCAGCAATTCCTGGGCCTGTTTGATGTATGCCTGTTTTTCCTTCCTTAGTCGTTCACGGTGAGGTGAAACGATTTCCAATGGAAGCAGGAGATTTTCAAGAGTTTTTCGCCATGGTAGCATGACAGGGTTCTGGAATGCCATTCCAGCTATTTTGAGTGCTGAATTGACTTTCCCTCCGTTGACCCTGATTTCACCAGTCTGTGGAAAGAGCAAACCAGTGACCAGCTTCATGAGAGTTGATTTCCCGCAACCAGAAGGACCTACTACAGCGCAAAATTCTCCCTCCCTGATGGACATTGAGAGTTCCTGTACGGCGGGGTCTCTGATCTCTTCAGTGTAGCTCAGGGTGACATTCTCGATCTCAACGAAGGGATTCACGTAATATTTAACCGATTCTTTAGTTGATCATTCGGTTAGCTTTTGTGGGAAGGTAGTCCTCCGTAAAAACATCATCAACCATCACGTTTCTTTTGAATTTATAAGACTCTCCAAGTTGCTTGATTGAACGTTTAAAACGTTGCTTGTTAATCCCACCCATACCATTATTTTTGACATAAGGTGTCAATAAGTTATCCCTTAATGCCATCTCTAAACGTTCAAGTTCCACTGCTTCCCGTGCAACATTGTTATATTTGATAACATATTTTACTGTAGATGCAGGATCTGCTACGACGTCCCTAGTTCCCATCAAAGTGGCATTTATAAAGCCTTTAACCAGATTTGGGTTTTTCTTCGCGTAGTCCGTGTTGACAATCACACTATTGCCGTAGAGGTCCAGTCCGTTCTCTGTCATGAGCAACAAACTGATGTCACTTGCAGGAACACCTTTCGACTTGAGATTAATATAGGATGAAAATGAAAATCCGGTTATTGCATGTACTTTACCCTGAGCCAGCATGGGCTCTCTGACAGGGAAACCAACATTTTTGATGGTAACCTTCGATACATCAATTCCGTTGGCAAGTACAAACGAATTCCATTGGGCATAGGCTCCGTCCGGAGCAGGAGCTCCTAGTATTTTACCCTCAAGATCTTTTGGTTTACTCACTCCAAGACTTTTTCTTCCAATAATTGCAAATGGTGGAGCATCATAGAACATCATCACTCCAATTACTTTGGCATTTGGATTTTTATCCTTGAATTTTATCAATGAGTTTATATCTGCTATTCCAATTGGATAGGTACCAGAGGCAACCTTTGGGATAGCATCAAGCGAGCCTTTTCCAGAATCGATAGTAACATCAAGACCGCTTGCAGCATAATAGCCTCTTTCCAATCCAGTAAAAAAAGGTGCGGATGGTCCTTCGAATTTCCAATCTAATGCAAATTTAAGGTCCGTAGCAGCCATCACATTTCCGCTGAACAGGAACGCTAAAAGGATTCCTAATTCTATCTTTTTTATGAGTTTTTTAACTTTCTCCATGATGTTCCTTTTCTTTTCAGCACCAAAGTGCTTTTATCATTGACTCGTGACTAACGGTCACCAAGCTCGACGCTCCAAAATCTCATAAACTAGATTATAGATGCATCAGAAAAGCATCGGATGATGCTTGATTTTTACCGAGCATAAAGTATCCGAGTGGGATAAGCAAGCTGTTTTTTGGCGAAAAATGGTAAGAAATACAGATTTTCATTTATTAATTATCGTAATATTTCCTTCATTATCTATTTTCATAGAACCGATCATTTTCTTAAACTTTTCTAAATCCATTTGGCTTGCATATAAGTGAGTGCTCAGGTACGCAACTTGAGCAGCAACCTGATTTGCTGTTTTTATTTCTTCCATATTTGCTCCCGCTTTTACAGCGTTGAACTTGTTAGCATGAATACAATACTGACATTTAATAGCAGAAGATGCCGCCAAACCCATTAACCACATATATTTCTCAGGAATAACCGCATTTTTATATAGTCCCATTGCTCCTTTTAGAAACCCTGCTGAAGCCTTAATATTAGCCTTAGGAGACAAACCAATTATTGGGTGTTTTTTAAGTTTTGAATACTCTTTTTCAGAAATTTCCTGACTAAATCCAAAATTTGCTATTGAAAAAGTAATACTCATAATACAAATAATTACTTTGGAAAACTTTTTCATTTCAGTAAAAACTAAATTATATTTTAACATTTTAACCTCCTAAAAAAATTTAAGATAATTTTTCAATAAGTTTGAGTAAAGACCAAAAAAAAATAACTAACCGTTATTTTTGGTACAGTCTCTAATATCCGGGAAATTAAGTCAACAAATTTTTTGAGGTGATTAATTGAAGAAATATAAATGATGTAATTTATTCAAAAATGGTGGATTTTATTTGGATGGTGTCTGAGTAGGAAGAAATATTGGTGTTACTCTAAAAATTAAAGGAGGGGTTAATCAAATTACAATCTCATTTGCTGCACTTGAGCAGTCAATCCACCATCCAAAATCCATAACTGTCCTGAAGCGTACCTCGCTTCATCACTCGCCAGCCAGTTCACCAGTCCGGCTACGTCCTCCGGAGTTCCATAGCGCTTGATGGGATGCACGCGCTGAACTTCGGTTTTCAGGTTCTCGATGTCACCCACCGAGTCTAAAAATCTATGTAGCATGGGTGTGTCAATGAATCCAGGACAAATCGCGTTTACCCGTATGTTCTCAGGACCATGATCACACGCCATTGCTTTGGTCAAGGCGTGAACGGCTC
>CAZOTX010000243.1:0-3276 GCA_964582835.1 uncultured Pseudomonadota bacterium
TTGCAGAACCTTGGGTTGGCTCATTAGTTTTGATGCTAACCCGTCTTTCCGGAACATTGTTTGTTTCAGGAATCATCTGGAAAAAATATTTTCAAAGTATAAAAAATATTGAAACCAGTTCTGAATTATTAAAATTAAAAAACCTTTGGAGTGAAGCGCTTATTTTGGGGTTGGTACTTTTTTTGATCCAGTTTTATTTCCGGATTGACACCATAATGCTTGGATTACTTGCTTCAGAAAGGGAAGTTGGTTTGTATTCTGTTGCATTCAATTTAATGGAGGGGACCTTTTTTATTCCGACAATTGTGATGGCTTCAATCTTTCCTGGACTTTCAAAAGCTAAAGAGTTTTCATTATACTTCCGTACAGGGTTTCTGTTGCTTACACTGACAGGAATCGTTTTTGGTAGTATTGTATTTATTTTTGCAGAGGGGATAATTAATTTGTTTTTTGCAGCAGATTTTATGAACTCTTCTGAAATACTACAAATTTTGGCTTTGGCTATTCCACTCGTTTTCTGGGGATATCTGATGACACAATCATTGGTTGCTCTGGATCACAATCGTATTTATTTGGCCATTGCAGCTGGAGGTGTATTGCTTAATATCCTTCTGAATTTATGGTTTATTCCGGAATATGGGGCTTCAGGGGCTGCAGTGGCCACAGTAATTACCGAAGCTCTCATTCCCTTGAGCTGCTTTTTCATGATTGTAAAACACCAAATTTCATCTTCCACTGCTAATGTTTAAAAAACAATGGATCAACTCGATTTTAGTGGGACTCTTGATTTTGTTCTCTCTACCATTAAAACTTCCGGCCCTGCAGCAAATGCTGGAAAGCTGGTTTAGTTATTCTTTCCCTATCCGGTTAAGCCTTTACACTTTGTTTCTCCCACCAGTGGCTTTGTTCAGCATAGTATGGAACAGAAAACGTACTATAGAAATTTTGGAAAAATTCAGTCTGCATTTAAGTGTCTTGGTTTTCCTTTTTGGGTGGATGTGGCTGGGTGCATTTTTGAGTGAATATCCTAATATTGCACTTAAGCATTCCGGGCGTTATTCGATTTATCTGCTTACCTTTCTGGCATTTTTATTCGCCCTGAATCGTGAATCTCTGAAAAAAAGCGGACAAATTTTCACCGGAATTTATCTAATTTTGATTGTTTTGACCTATTTAGATTGGAGTCGTCAACTCAGTGTTTTAGGCTTACTTGCTGACCTGGGGTTGTCGATTGATTTGTTTGAAAGCCGTGAATTAACTTTAGACAATGAAGTAACATATGGACCAACTTCATTTTTTGAAAACCGAAACCCTTATGCTATTGCTAGTGTTGGAGTTTTTTTTTGGAGTCTTGCCAGCCTGAGACACTACCTGATTCTTTCCAGTTTAGGAATAGTGGCAGCTTTGTATAGCATAGTTATTGCCGACAGCCGCAATGGAGTTTTAACTTTGGTAATCTGTCTTTTGTTTTTATTAATCCTCACACTCAAACATATCCGCAAAACACGTACAGTTTTTATTCTAGATGACATTTCAAAGCTTTTTCTTTTACTTGTTTCTGCAATAGTCGTTGGAATTGGTTGCAACTATATCTACAGCCAAACCTTAAAACGTATCGGGCAAGAAAAGCTCACTCAATTGTCGAATGTAAAAACATACAAAGATTTGGAAAAGTTTGATCTACGTTTTGTTATCTTTCGTTCCGCTTTAGAATTAGGAATTTCCAATCCACCGATCCTTGGCTCAGGGACAAAAACATTTGGGAATGAGGTTTTTAGCAAATCCAAAGATATGGCATTTTTGAACAGTCCTTGGTACAAAAACGCATTCAATGCACACAATGCTCTCTTAACCATCTGGATTGAAATGGGAGTGGTAGGATTAATTGCCGTTTTGTTCTTTCTATGGATCTGGTTAAGGCTAGCACTGCGGGGACCTCCTTTGTTAATGATGCCTGTTCTCGCAGTTTGTGTAGGACAAATTTTAGATTATTTTGTCTGGGAAATTTTCTTTATGACATTTCAAAGCTTTTTCTTTGCACACTTAGCGGCTACAATTACTTTTCAGGAGTTGGATCATAACAATTCGTAACACTTTCAAAAAAATTTTATAATGATCTCTGTTATAACAGTTACTTACAACAATTATGAAAATTTATGCAGTACTCTTCATTCTTTGAAGGAAGTTTCTGGAATTGAAAGGGTTGTAGTGAATGGAGGAAATTGTGAAAAAACTGAAGCACTTTTAAAGAACTTCAACGGAAAATCTATCTCTGAACCAGACAAAGGAATTTCCGATGCATTTAATAAAGGGGTCACTCTTGCTACTGGAGATAAAATAATGTTTCTTAATAGTGGGGATAAACTCTTATCTAACGAATACCTAAAGGAAGCAGAAAAATTTATTGATTTGAATCCAGAAACATCATTTGTTCATTCAGATTCTCTTTTTGAGGATCGTAACTGCGGGATAATTTACATGGAACCTTTGAAATCAGCATTTTTCAAAAAAGTTCCATTGGGGCGGGGAATGCCTTACAACCATCTAACTATGGTAATCCGCAAAAGTGTTTTTGAAAAAATTGGATTTTTCAAACTTCATTACAAAATCACTATGGATTTCGAGTGGGTCTGTAGACTACAAAAAAAATTTATATATGGTCATTATTTGGGAGGAGAACCTGTTGTGATGATGGATGGGAATGGTGTTTCTTCTACCACTGAGCAATTGGTGATGTGGGAATCACTTAAAGCTCTCAAAGAAAACCAACTATTGAATCCAAAAAATCTCGCTGGGATTTTAGAGAGAAGTGTCCTTTATCTCGGACGAATTTGTTTGGAAAACTTTGGAATGACTTTAGTTCTGGTCTGGCTTAAAAGGAAAAAACACAACTCATCTTGGGAAGTGTCAAATCCTCTAGGATTAATGAAAAATTATTCTTCAATTAAATTAAGCCCCAAAAATTTTTATACCGAGTCGTTATCTCAAAGTAAGGGAAAAAATTACGAAAAAAAGATAGGTTTGAATGGCCTGTTGATCCACGAGTATCCCACTGGGTTGAGTAGATACAGCTATGAACTAATCCGTAGAATTATGACGCATTTCAAGGGAAATACAGTCGCTTATTCTTCCTCGCCGGAGTTGATCAAAGAATTTCCCAGGTCAACCACTAGAAGTGTCCCTCCTTTCCGTTATCCTGCAAATTTTAGATCAAATAGTGTTCGCTTGAGTTGGGAACAGGTTGGCTTACGTTATGCTTGTTATAGGGACAAACTG
>CAZOTX010000244.1:0-3269 GCA_964582835.1 uncultured Pseudomonadota bacterium
TCAACCATAGTATCCAAATTGGAATTGGAAACTTCAAAGTTGTCACGCAAACTTGTATGTGACTCCCGCATAAGTTGACCAAGATAATTGAGATCATTGTTGCCAATTGCTTCCACAGCTTGCTGTACCCGTATATTTTCGCTTATAACGTGTCGGGCCCGGAGATAAAGCAAAGTATTTAAATTTGAAGACTGATCTTCCAGTTCCGTTAAATTTGCATCTCTCAAAACAGGTTTACCCAAAATATTGGCTGCTTGCATGCATTGACTGTGGCGCTCATTATAAAGCGAGTCAATCAGACTTCGACGTATTTTGGTGTCGAGTATTATGATTCGTATCTCTTCTGGAAACTTAACGGATTGAATTTTTAAATTTCTGCAATCGATAAAAAGAACATGTCCGGCAACACCACATGCGGAAATAAGTTGATCCATAATTCCGCAACTAATTCCAATCCACTCTATTTCTGCCCGTTGGGCCAGTTTTGCAACAGTTTGTGGTTTCCACAATATTTCTGAGACTTCAGTAAACGCCCGGATACAGGACATTTCCAAAGCTGCAGACGAGGAAAGTCCTGCTCCCAGTGGCACATCTCCAGACATCACACCTTCCCAACCAGTTAGTTCCCATCCCTCATCCTGTAAGACCCAAATAATACCCTTAAGGTACTCCTGCCAACCTTTTTCGTGTTTTTGCGGTTCCAAAAGATTTAAGTCTGCGGTTTCACCAAAATCTAATGAATGCAAAACAACTCTCTGGTCAGCGCGTGGACGAAGAGCAATCCAAACTGCATTTTCAAGCGCAACAGGCATAACAAAGCCTTCACTGTAATCAGTATGTTCCCCAATCAAGTTAACTCTTCCGGGTGCCCGGATCAAATGATCTGGAGCATCACCAAAACGATCTTCAAATACTTGTTGGACTTGAACCGCAATTTTGTTCATACAAGACCCTTAAGATAATGATTAGTAGAACATTCACGAAGCCGACCGGCCGCATGCTCTGGAGTCAGATCACGTTGAGCTTCTGCTAGCATTTCGTAACCAACCATAAATTTACGGACAATAGCTGAGCGGAGCAACGGTGGATATATGTGTGCGTGAAGTCTCCATGATTCCCTTGAGAGAGACGAAGATGGAGCTCCGTGCCATCCCATCGAATATGGAAAGCTGATCTGAAAAAGATTGTCGTAACGTGTAAGTAATTTCTTCAGCAACTCTGCCAACGCAGTCTGTTCATCTCCGGAAAGATCCGAATGACAAGTCACATTCCTTTTTGGTAAAATAAGTGTCTCAAATGGCCAAATTGCCCACCAAGGAATTACTGCCATCCAATGTTCGTTAATTTCCACCAGTCTCTCACTGCTTCTTATTTCTTGTTCAAGATAGTCACCTAAAAGTCCAGTTCCATGACTTTGGAAGTAATTACGCTGCTGTTCATCTTCTTTTATAACCTCTACAGGCAGGAAGTTACTGGCCCAAATTTGCCCGTGCGGATGAGGATTGGAGCACCCCATCATCTCTCCCTTGTTTTCAAAAATTTGTACCCAACTGTAGATTTTTCGTAACTCTTTTTCCTGTTCTTCCCAAACCTTTACCACTTTTTCCATTGCATCCAACTCCAATTCCGGAAGCGTAAGGTCATGCCTTTCCGAAAAACAAACTACACGGCAAATTCCTGAAACTGATTCAACTTGTAAAAGAGGTGATTCTGACTCATTAAATTCTTTTTCAGACAGCAGTGCCGGAAAATCATTTTGGAAAACAAATGGACCCTTGTAATCAGGATTATTTTTTCCTTCAACCCTCGAATTACCTGGACAAAGATAGCAGTGCGGATCATACCCGGGTCGAAGTTCATTTTTCGAAGAATGATGGTACCCCTGCCATGGTCTTTTGTTTCTCTGAGGAGATACCAGAACCCATTCTCCTGACAGGATGTTCTTCCTACGATGAGGATATTCAAGAAATGTCATGCTAAATCTAATATAATGATGAGGTAATTTTTTTAATTTATACTGAATCACGCTCAAGAAATTTTAAGTAAAATTTAGCTGATTCTAAAATATCATTTTGGATTAGGTAGACTTTTTTTCTGCATTATACGGTATAAAATTACCAGCAAGTTTTTAATACCTCAAGGGTACGGTCTATTTCTTCTACAGTGTTATAATGCACTGGTCCAATGCGGACAACACCTCCAGAATCTTCTAGTCCAAGTTGACGAATTGCTTCAAGAGCATAGTTATGACCGTGCCAAACGTAGATATTTTCTGCAGCCAATTTCATGGCAATATCTTTCGGATTTTGGTTTTTGACCGTAAATGAAAAAGTGGGGACACGGTGTAAAAATTTTTTTTTATCACTGATACCCTTTACATCTACATTGGATAAATTTTGAAGACCTTCTATTAACCGGCTACTGAGAGTCTGCTCATATTCCTGAATAGCAAGCATAGCTGTATGCAAATGTAATCGTCGACCATCAAAATTGGGGAAATCTACCTGAAATTCACCCCCCATTGTTTTCCCAATCCATTCAATGTATTCCAGGACCCCCAAAGTTCCAGCCTGCCCTTCATGCAATTGAGTTCCTGTTTCAAATTTCCCGGGTGGATTATTATCTGCAGGTCTTACTTTGTAGGCCTCGAGTGAGAATAGTAATTCCGCTTTCCCCCATAAAACACCCTGGTGTGGTCCAAAAAATTTGTAAGGCGAGCATACCAGGAAATCACAACCAATATTCTGAACATCGGTAGGCCCGTGAGGAACGTACTGCACGGCATCTACAAAAACCAAGGTATCGGTATAATGAGCCAGTTCTGTGATAGCTTTCACGTCATTAATTGTCCCTAGGCAATTACTAGCATAGTTGATTGCTGCTAGTTTCACAGAGCCGTCCTTTAGTAAATTTGCGGCTTCGTCAAGATCATATTCATACGTTTTAAAATCAAAATTTAACCACCTTACTTCTAATCCCAAATCTCCCGCCAGATGCAACCATGGCCCTACATTCCCGTCATGGTCCATACGTGTCAGCATAATTGTGTCTCCTGGTTTTAAAAGCCGTGCAATGGATCGTGAAACTGCAAAAGTCAAAGTCGTCATGTTAGCACCAAAAACAATTTCATCTTTAGATTTTGCATTCAGCAAGTCTGCCATTGCCTTATGTGCATCTTCCAGCACTTTATCGGACTCTATTGATGTCCGAAAATGTCCACCATGGTTGGCATTGGTGTGAATCAGATAGTGCTCCATACGTTCCAGTAC
>CAZOTX010000245.1:0-3246 GCA_964582835.1 uncultured Pseudomonadota bacterium
AATATAAGGGTTTGAGTCATAAATGAAGAATACCTCAAAACGTCTTAAAGGAAGATTAATCAGGCACAGACGTATTCGAAAAAAAATCAGTGGGACCGATCTTCGTCCTAGACTAGCGGTGTTTAGATCTGCACGACATATTTATGTGCAGGCTATTGATGATGATTCAGGAAACACTTTGGCAACCTCTTCAACTGTTGCAATTCAGAAGTCCTTGAAGAAAATATATACAGGGAATAAAGAGGCTGCGAAGGCAGTTGGTGCAGACGTGGCAAAAAAACTTATCGAAAAATCTATCTCATCAATTGTATTTGACCGCGGTGGTTTTATTTATCATGGACGTGTGAAGGCCTTAGCTGAGGGAGCTAGGGCAGCTGGACTAAAATTTTAAAACCAAACAACCTTAATAATGGTGAATTAGTGGCAGAAAAAAATTCAGAAAAAAATGAGTTGATTGAAAAAGTAGTCCGTGTAAACCGTGTTGCTAAGGTGGTAAAAGGAGGTCGTAGATTTAGCTTTAGTGCATTAATTATTGTAGGTAATGGACATGGTAAGGTAGGACTTGGCCTCGGGAAGGCTAATGAGGTTGTTGAGGCAATTCGTAAGGCAGTTGAGCAAGGTTCAGTTAACATGAAAAAAATAAGTGTTGAGGGAACAACAATACCACATGTAGCAATAGGCCGTTTTGGAGCTGGAAAGGTTTTAATGAAACCTGCAGACAAAGGCCACGGAATTATAGCATCTGGGGCAGTCAGAGCTGTCATGGAGGCAGCTGGTATAATGGATATAAGTGTTAAGTGCCTAGGATCCAGGAATCCAAACAATCTTGTACGCTCAACACTTGATGGGTTATACAACCTTAGAAGTAACGAATGGATTGCCAAAGCAAGAGGAAAAGATACCGATTATTTGAAACAATAAAATGGCTAAAAAAATAAAAGTGACTCAAATCCGTAGTAAGATTGGCGCACAAAAAAAACAAAAAGCATGCCTGAAAGGATTAGGATTAAGAAAAATTAATAGTTTTTCATTGCTTGAAAATAGTCCTGCAGTTAGAGGTATGATTCAAAAGGTTAATCATCTTGTCAAAATTGAGACATCAGTTTCATAGAATTTCGGGAATTCATGTATCTACACCATCTTGAATCCAGTAAAAATAATCGGCGGAAACGGGTTGGACGTGGTCCTGGCAGTGGAAGAGGGAAAAACTGTGGCCGTGGACAAAACGGTGCTAAATCACGTTCCGGATATAAAAGGAAGAGAGGATTTGAGGGGGGACAAAATCCACTCAGCCGTAGATTGCCTAAGTTTGGATTTACAAGTCCTAACAAGGAATATGCTCAGTTGATAAATTTACAAAACCTTGAAAATAATTCAGATATAGGAACTGGGAGTAGCCTTGATAAAACAAAGTTAAAAGCTTTAGGTTTAATCAAAAAAGAAGACAGGCCTGTAAAGCTTTTAGGAAATGGTAAACTGAGTAAAAAATTAAAAATAGAAGTTGAAATGACCAGCAAAAGTGCTGCTGAAGCAGTAAAAAAAGCTGGAGGTGATGTGGTCACCAAATGTTAAGGCGTCTTTGATGTTAAATATAATACAGAACATATTTCGAATAGAAGAGCTTAGACAACGGATCTTTTTCACTTTAGCAATGCTTTTTATTTTTCGCTTGGGTGCACATATTCCAACTCCTGGAATTGACGGAGGAGCTCTGACAGCTTTTTTTGCAGCTCAACAAGGTTCTATTTTACGTTTCTTTGACATGTTTACCGGAGGTGCACTCGCAAGATTGACAGTTTTTGAAGTGGGTGTCATGCCATACATTAGTGCTTCTATCATAATACAGCTTTTGACGGCTGTTTTTCCATACCTGGAAAGATTATCAAAGGAAGGGGATGCTGGTCGTAAAAAGATTACAGGTTACACTAGATACGGAACAATAGTCCTAAGTGTCGTACAAGGATTTGCCATCGCGGTTGGACTGGAAAGTATGGCAGCGCCAAATGGGCAACCTATTGTGATTTCGACGTTAAGCCCTTGGGCTTTCAGGGCGCTGACTGTAATAACTTTAACAGCTGGAACTGCTTTTTTAATGTGGGTAGGAGAACAGATTAGTGAAAGGGGTATTGGAAATGGAATTTCTTTATTAATTTTTGCAGGGATTGTGGTTGGTATTCCAGGCGCAATAATTAATTCAGTACGTTTGGTTCAGGACAATGTATTATCACCACTAGTACTTGCTGTAGTCGGCATATTGATGATAGTAGTAGTTTTTTTAGTTATATTTGCTGAAACAGCATACAGAAAGATTCCGGTACAATACG
The DNA here is from genome assembly GCA_964582835.1 of uncultured Pseudomonadota bacterium. Classification (GTDB taxonomy): domain Bacteria; phylum SAR324; class SAR324; order SAR324; family NAC60-12; genus Arctic96AD-7. Next base: position 2,325 of record CAZOTX010000245.1, read on the forward strand.
CAAAACGTATGCAGGGTAACCGTATGTACGGAGGGCAGTCTTCCCATCTGCCGCTGAAAATAAATACTGCTGGAGTTATACCACCAATTTTCGCCTCTTCGATCCTTGCTTTCCCAGCAACGATCACTGGCTTTATAACGGTCCCGTGGGTTCAGGCCGTAGGCAGTCAGTTGCTTCCAGGCAGGATTCTTTATAATTTTTTGTTTGCAATTATGATCTTCTTTTTTGCATTTTTTTACACGGCCATTACATTTAACCCGGTAAAAATAGCAGAAGAGATGAAGAAACATGGTGGATACATTCCAGGTATTCGACCCGGTAAAAAAACCGCTGAATATGTAAACTTAGTACTTTCAAGATTAACATTTGGAGGGGCAGCCTATTTGGCTGTTGTGTGCCTTTTCCCGTACATCCTCTTTGACCTTTTTGACATACCTTTTTATTTTGGGGGCACGGCACTTTTAATTGTAGTTGGTGTAGGTTTAGACTTGGTTAATCAAATTGAGGCTTTTCTACTGAACCAGAATTATGACGGTTTCATGAAAAAAACCAGACGACGCCAGATGTCTTCAGCAATGCGTTTATGATACTTTAAAGAAAAGGAAATGAAGGTACGATCATCTGTTAAGAAAATCTGCGAAAAGTGCAGAATCATTAAAAGAAAAGGAGTCCTGCGAGTAATTTGTGAGAATCCGAAACATAAACAACGACAGGGGTGAAAAGGAGCTAGATGGCTAGAATTTCTGGTATTGATTTACCAAATACGAAAAGGGTAGAAGTCGGTTTAACTTACATTTTTGGTGTCGGGAAAAAAGTTTCAAATGATATATTAATCAAAGCAAAGATTAATAAAGATATACGAGTTCATGATCTTGATGACGAACAGGTAAATAAGATTCGCACAATTATCGAAAAAGAATAT
>CAZOTX010000246.1:0-3237 GCA_964582835.1 uncultured Pseudomonadota bacterium
ATAAAGATCAATGGAAAAACATGGACATTTATAAGGTAGTTCGTGAAGGTAAATCCTTTTTGCTGTTTGCAAATTTAATCATGACTGCCTTCCAAAAACGCTTAGGTTCCCAGCTTGGAGTTAAACCTGGTGCAGAAATGCTAGAAGCAAAAAATGCTGCAGAAAGAGTTGGAGCCGAACTGATTTTGGCAGATAGAGATGTTAAAATAACTCTGCAACGTACCTGGCGTGGGATGACCTTTTGGGGCAGGATAAAAATCTTGAGCCAACTTTTTGCAAGTTTTTTCATCCGTGAAGAAATCAGTAAGGAAGAAATTGAGGCACTCAAAGAAAGTGACGCACTTTCTGAAGCAATGCAATTGTTAGCAGAACAGTCCCCAGATATGAAACGTATTCTGATTGACGAGAGAGATCAGTTTATGGCAGAAAAAATAAGGCAAGCTAAAGGCAAAAGGATTGTGGTAGTAGTTGGAGCCGGACATGTAAAAGGACTTACTGGGGAACTGGACCGGGAACATCATTTGGCTGAATTAGAGACAGTACCCCCCCCTGGGAGAATTGGTACCTGGCTCAAATGGGGAATTCCAGTTCTGATTATAGGGTTGGTTGCTTATGGATTTTTTACTGTTGAAACTGACGTAAGTATTGATATGATTCAGCGTTGGTTTTTGATAAACGGCACACTTTCAGCGCTTGGGACTGCGATTGCATTTGGCCATCCAATTACTATTGCAACCGCATTCGTGGCAGCTCCCTTCACTTCACTCAATCCAGCTGTTGCAGCAGGCTGGGTAGCAGGATTAGTTGAAGCAATTCTAAGAAAACCTCAGGTACGAGATTTTGAAAATCTAGCAGATGATATTACACATTTAAAAGGTTTTTGGAATAATAATATCACCCGTATTCTACTCGTGGTAATTTTTGCAAATTTAGGTAGTGCAATCGGTACATTTGTGGGAGGATTTGCCATTGCATCTCTTCTTTGATCAGGAATTTGGTATTCAATGTGTGTAGAAATTCACTTAACAATAGGGCTAAATTTGCCTTCAGGAGTAGTCTCAAAGCACAATTCTCGATTAAGACAGTTTAACTTATCCAATTTAGTGTGTGTTACATAAAGTATTTGTGTAACTGTATTTTGGCCAATCTGGTCAACGAGTTCTAAAATACGGTTCCGGTTTGTACTATCCAATCCCTGACAAGGCTCGTCTAGGATGAGTAGCAGTGGAGATTTTACCATTGCTCTGGCAATTAAAATAAGTCTTTGCTGTCCGTATGAAAGGCTTGAGAAGTCAAAATCAGCAAGATTTTCAATTTCGAGCAGTACCATCAAACTGAAAGCCCTTTCTTTTTGTGTTTCAGATGCTTGCTGGAAATAACCAATGGAATCAAAAAACCCTGAAAGTACCACTTTAAACACGGTAACAGATTGCCGATATTTTATCTGAAACTCTGAAGAGACAAATCCTATTTTCTTCTTGATGTCCCAAATGCTTTCACCCGTACCTCGACGACGCCCAAAAAGATATATTTCATTTGCATAAGCCTGTAGATTTTCTCCACAAATTAAACTTAGCAAGGTCGATTTCCCGGATCCATTTGACCCTACAATTTTCCAATTTTCCGTCTGCTTTACAGTCCAGTTAAAATTTTGTAGTACAATTTTTTCGTCATAGTGAACATTAACGTTCCTCATTCGGATTACAATGTCTTTTCCATTTGATTTAGTCAGTGTGTCAGGTAATTCAGAGAAAATTAGGTTATCATTTTTTTCTGCAGGAGGTTTGTTTTTTTTGACGTGAGTATTTTTAAATTCAGCTTCTTCATAGAGATCCTCCATCACTTTCGGGATCAAAACTTGCGAGCGCAAACCTTGAGCAAATACTTCTCCGGATTTCAAACAAAGTACATGTGTGATTCCCGGAACTAGTTCCTCGAATCGATGGCTGACTAACCAGATTGCTATTCCTTTTTTAATTAGACCTGAAAGTTTCCCTTTAAGCCATAGAACAGATTCTGTGTCCAAACCTTCAAAAGGCTCATCAAGAATCAACAATTTTGGTTCAGAAAGTAGAGCTTTTCCGATTAATGTTTTACGAGTTTCTCCATTTGAAAAGTAACGAAGAGGGTTCTGCAAAATAGATAAAATCCCTAGTTGTTTGGAAATCTTGAGAAGCGATTCCAAATGCTTTCCTTCCGGGTCCATAAATTCTTGACCAGTTAAGAATATTTCTTCGTTTCCACTGTATTCTTCGAAACGGTCTTTTTTTTCTTCACGAGCAACTAATAAAATTTGTTGCTCTAATGAAACATATTCGATTTTGCCAAAACCCTTAATTCCCTCATGACGTTTAATTGTACCGCAATAAGGAATTTGGTCCAAAACAACTTTTATTAAAGTTGATTTCCCTGCACCGTTTGGACCTAGAATCGCCCAGCTTTGTCCGAATTCTGTGGACCACGAAATGTTTTTGAGAATTTGCTTGTCCCAGAGTCTATTTGAAACGTTATGGAGAGAGAGCAAATGAACTTTATGAGTTTTGAGAGTTCGGGTTGATTTTCGAAATTAGATTGATTCTCGACATTGTTCAGGTATCAGAAATTCTGGTCGTTTTGAAGTTCCCACATTTGTTTATAATAACCTGGACGTTGAATTAGGTCAGAATGTTGTCCCCTATCTACTATTTGTCCTTCATCAAGAACCAATATCAAATCTGCATGCTCCATTGATGTAACACGGTGTGAAACGATAAGTAGGCTTCCTGCAAGGGGTTTCTTGTTATTTTTCGGTTTGAGAAGCTTGTAGGTTTCACTTAAAAGATGACGCTCCGTTTCATAGTCAACTGCCGAAAAAACATTGTCTAAAATCAGTAGATCGCAAGGTTTCATCATCGCCCTTGCCAAACTGATTCTTTGTTTTTGTCCACCAGAAAGCATGATTCCTCTTTCACCAACCACAGTTTTTTCCTTTTTTGGGAAGCGTGCAACCTCTTTGTCAAGAGCCGCTGAGTACAATACTTGCTGAAACAATTTCCTGTCATCCCTACCATGATTTTCCAATGCAAAATTAATATTATTTTCTGCAGTATCTGAAAATAAAAATGGTACCTGAGTGACAGTTCTGATACACGTACGCACATCGTTGTCACAGAGAGTTGCCATGTCCATGTTGCCCAAAAAAATAGAGCCTTTACCCATGTCCAAATAACGATTCAATCCGTTGACAAGGGTTGATTT
>CAZOTX010000247.1:0-3227 GCA_964582835.1 uncultured Pseudomonadota bacterium
GATTCCAGTTTCCGCACACGCTCAAAAAGTTCACCTAAACGATTTATTAATGACTGAAGTTTTCTCCATTGATTAACCGGACGTCCTGGCATTCCGCCCAATACCTCTTTGTCCTGAGTATTTGCCGTGATTACTGCTCGAGCTATAGCAGTAACATTGTTTCCTACATTAACATTGTCCCTGATTCCAGACTGGCCACCCATAATCAGATGATGTCCAGCCATAACACTGCCTCCAACCGCGGTTTGTGCTGAGATCAGGGCTTGTTCGCCAATACTGACATTATGGGCAATTTGAACCTGATTGTCCAGTTTACTGCCACTCTTAATAACTGTTGCACTAAAACGGGCCCTATCAATAGTCGTACATGCTCCAACCTCAACATCGTCTTCAATACACACAATCCCTACTTGTGGGATTTTTATGTTATTACCTTCACGTTGAAAAAAACCATGACCGTCCGAACCAATCACCGATCCTGATTGTAAAATTACCCGATCTCCAATTTCACATTTTTCCCTGACCACTACGTTTGGATAAATAATACAATCTTTACCAATTAAAACTTCAGACATGATTATAACTCCTGCGTGCAGGATTGTATTATCTCCAATTTGCACACCATCATAAATCACAACATTAGGACCAACTTTCACATTACTACCGAGTTTTGCACTTTTACTAACAACTACACCAGGATTAATTCCAGGCTTTTCCGAAAAACTTGGAAATTTTGGAGCTACAGAATGAAAAAGTTTTGTGGCCTCCACATGAGCCATCAAAGGATCATTTGCATAAATCAAGTTAAGTTTTGGATCCTGAATCTCTGGAGAAACAACCAATGCTATATTGCTAGATGTAATTTCATTTATTGTGGTTCCAACATGTTTAGACATTCCTGCAGGTGTTGGTACATTGGATAATCCGTCCGGATTTGTCATATAGGCAAGCCCCCCGGATTGAAGTGAATCTAATCCGCAGACATGTGTAATCTGGAAATTATCGTTGCCAGAAAACTCCAAACTAAGTTTTTTTGCAAGTTCTTTCAAGGAGTATTTTAAAGCATTCATAAATCACACGTTATTTCATTTTGAAGGGGCCTGACCAAGACCTTACTTCCTTTGGGAAGTTCTGCAGAACATGCTTCTACTCGTATCAAGGCATTTGATTCTACCAGCGAGCCGATACTGTGTGATCCTTGAAATTTGAGGGGGCGTACTCTTAATTCACCATTCTTTTCACTGAGTTGACCACGCATAAAATGCATTCGATTTTCGATTTTAGTGATTGGTTCATCTAGAGTGGCTTTTACCATTGTTTCTTCCAAAATTTTGCGTCCCATTAATTTTCGCAGAGCTGGACGCACGAATTCTTCAAACAAGACATAACTTGATGCGGGGTTTCCTGGCAGACCAAATACAAGTGTTTTTCCACGCCGACCAAAAAATAGTGGTTTTCCGGGTTTGAATTTTATTTTCCAAAATATTTCCTCCACACCCATTTCCTTCAGAAGAGGCTTGGCGAAATCTCTGTCACCAACTGACATACCTCCGGAGAATATAGCCACATCTGCCTGCAGAGATTCTTCAAAACTCTTTTTTAGTAATTCTGGAATATCAGGAACCATTGAAATTTTTACCAACTCGCAGGACTCCTGTTTGACCATGCCTGCGAGCATGAAGCGGTTTGATTCTCGGATTTGACCTGCCTCAGGCATGACCCCAATGTCAACTAATTCGCTACCTGTGGAAACAATACTAATTTTCGGTAAGTAGTGAACCGGTACCTGTGTATAACCAAAAGTTGCGAGCATCGCTAATTGTGCTGGCCCGATCACTGTTCCCGCCATAATTATTTTTCGACCCTCTGGAATGTCTTCTCCCTGGAAACGTACGTTTTCCTTTTTCGAGATAAGTTGAGAGAAGTTCACATGGGAACCATTCAGTACAATATCTTCCTTCATCACAACTGTATCAGCTCCCGGGGGAATCGGTGCTCCTGTAGCAATCTTTAGGCATTGTCCGGAATCAATCTGCACCTCTACTGAATCTCCTGCAGATATGTAACCAAGCTTTTTCAGGTGTACAGGTTTTTCGGGAGAGGCGTCATCCAAATCTAATGCCTGAACAGCATAACCATCAACAGCAGAATTGTCAAAAAGAGGAAGTCCATGTGGCGCTAAAATATCTTCTGAAAGAGCCAACCCTTGAGATTCATTCAGGGGACAATTCCTTTTACCTAATGGCTTAACATGTTCAAAAACCAGACTTCTTGCGTCTTCATAAGTTAGCATCTCGTTTTAAATTTTTTTAATGTTGTTTTGTTTCCAAAAAAAGATTGATTATTAATTGCTTTGATTTTGAAGGAGCCAATTTATGAAAACTCAGCTTTGCTAAAGATTCAAGTAAATTCAAGCTCTCGTTTTGATTACAATTCCAGTGAACAGTTAACCAGAAGAATTTTAGAGAAAGTTTTTATTTTTTGTAGTCAAAACTTTTCTGATTTCTTTCATAATATTGTTTGTTAATAACCATTCTACGCATTTTTTAGAAACTCAAAAGTATCTTGTGGATTTTTTTGTTCAACTCGAAATTATGATGGTTAACTTGTATGAGTTATAACCAAATGCTAGAATGAATATTTTTAGGGATAAACGAATGAATAATTTAGTTCTAACACTACACGTAACTTCGACAATGCTTGTAGTAGGTACTCTTTTTGTACAGTCTTTGTTGGTAGTTTTTCGCTTAAGGCTTAGTAATCAGATGCAGATCGAGGGAGTTCAGTTGGTACAACTCCGTGTTCATCAATTGATTTTTTACCCAATTCTTTTTGTGGCAATGGCTTCCGGGATATATCTAGCTCTGCTACAAGAGCGATTTATTGACCCTCACAATGGTTGGCTACTCACAAAAATCATACTTCTGCTAGTCCTGATTATTTTGGGTTTTTTAAACGGACGACAAATTATGAACAGGGATTTGCTTAAGTCCCAGGCCCTGATGGTTCATATTTTTATTTTTATTTTGTCAGTTACAATGATTTATCTCGCACAGTTCAAACCATTCTAAAATTTTTTTAATTCAAGTCTGGAGAGGTGTCCGAGTGGTTTAAGGTGATAGACTCGAAATCTATTGTACGTTTTGCGTACCGGGGGTTCGAATCCCTCCCTCTCCGCCATCACTTAATTTTTCCCTTCCTAAAAAACCCTAAACTATCAGACTAGC
>CAZOTX010000248.1:0-3226 GCA_964582835.1 uncultured Pseudomonadota bacterium
TAAAAACGGTTTCATTGCAGGAACAGCTTTGGGGGCATTATTTGGTTTTTATATGTTGCAGAACGCAATTATAGTTCCGGCAGAGCCAATCTTGCCGGAAAATTTAGATCAACTTCTTGGGAAAGAAGATCTTTTGCGTCCGATCCATAATTCTATTATATCTCTAAATGAAATCAAATCACTTCAAATAATTAGTCTGCCTATTTGGGGTTTCCGTTTTTAGGATAATACTGTAAATATTTTTAGATACCTGTTAAATGAGACTAAGGATAAAATTTTTTTTTCTAATTTTTGTTTTGTTGACTTACATAAATCTTCCTGTGATTTCAGCGCAGGAAGAAGTCATTCCAATTGGTGTCTCAAAAAAACCTGTAATGTACTCTGTTTTTTGGAACACACTATGGGGTTCAGCTTGGGGAGCCACGATGGGATTTTCGTATCATTTAATTTCAGGAATTCAATTGAGAGAGTCATTGATTACATCTACAACACTAGGTGGAGTTCTAGGCTACGGACTAGGGATATATTTGGTGGTAGGTGGACTGAGTTTTGACAAATCCTATCTTCTTGAATTACCATCTCCGCAGCAAAACAAACAGCAAACAAATACAGTTTTCATTGAATCAGAGATGATGCCACTATTTTCTCGTAAAGTAATAGCTGATCAAAACAAGTGGGAGGTTCCAATTATTTCATTCCGTTTCTGAAATTTGTTTCTTCAACGTATTATGGGATCTCAGGAACTTCAATCATACTCATCTTTTCTAAATGAAAATGGGAAAGAACTCTCGATTCTTTTTTTGTTGGGAGCACTAGCTGGAGCTGCCTACTTTTTTTTCCCATTCAGAGCTCCACCTGGAGTTATTCCTTTTAAGGAAAGAGGAGTTTTAGAATTGGAAAAGATTACAGTGAATGATTACCAATTAGAGCGGAGGAGTTGGAAACTTAAGGGTAAGCAGGCCGTTATTTCAGAAAAATCCAGTCGTATGCGCATAGAGGAGGTAACGATCTGGGTATTTGCTACAGACAACTCTTCTGTCAAACCAAAACGGAATGTACCTTTATTAACCAACTTTCCTAGTCAGAAAGTTGATCTTTATATAACCTCAGAGCAAGGTTTACTAGAATGGGATGACAATAGGGTAACACTTACTGGGAATGTCGTGCTTTTAAGGAATGACGGCTCAGAAGTTCATACAGAAACCGCAATATATGATGCTAAAAAAGAGTTTCTCACTATTACTAAACCTGTAAGGGTTTTACTGGAAGGACACACTTTGAATGGAACTGGACTAATATACAATGTTTCAAAAGGAGAATTAAAACTTAAACATCCGAAGCTATTAAGGTATGAATGATAAGTGCCAATAGATGAACGAGAATCATACTTTTATTTCTTAAAAAATTGTAAAAATAAAGAAAAAATTTTTGTATTTTTTGATTAGCGCATATAAATGGGGAAAAATTCAAAAAAATGTTTTTATAACTCACCAGAAGTAATGTATAGCTAAAGTTCCTTCCAGGCTTCTAAGATACTCAATTTCCGCCCGTATATCCCAGTCTTGAGCTATTGTCAATCGTTGATCAAATCGAATGTAATTATATTCTTTTTTAGGTCCGTAAATGCTTTTAAACCAACCACCCTCGAACCTCGTTTTCCAAAAATCCAATACACGCCACAACATCCCAAGATGTGGTGAATAACCAAAAGTTGTAGCCGACCATGAATTATGTTCTGTTTCTCCAAAGAGATCTAAAAAAAAGAACTCTAAGTCATTCCTGCCGATTGAAATTGAACGACCTAACCCTCCAGCGATTATAAATTTCCTGCAAGAAAAACATTCAAAACTTGCACGTTCCCAACCTCCACGAGCGCGCCATGACCATTCATAATCACCTACAATACCTGTTGGATTGAGCGCAAGTTTTTGAATATTAAATAATTGGAATTGTGTTACTTCAAACGATTTTTTGCGAAATTGCAGGTGCAAATCCAGCGTTATAACTTCTGCATTTTGTAGGTGACCAGATTCATCTCCAAGCAAATCATGGTAATTCGCCCAAGTACCAATTTCCAGTGCTGGACCTAATAAGGCATTGTAAACTGCACCAAAACGAAAACGCATAGGTGGTGTTCCGTCAGTGGGTGCATCAATTTTTTCTGAAAAAACATTGTTTTCTAGAATTGGCAATTCACTACGGGCACGAAGTAATTTGGTCCGCTCTTTTTGTTTATTTAATGAAAGTTTATCTATTTTAGCATACTGTCTATAATCAAGCATTACATCAAGAATTCTCGCTTGGGACCGTTCAGGAAAGTTGCGAAATTCTTCTGAATCCAAATGATTTAAAGTTTCAAGAGACTTTGCCAATTGATTTTGCTCAATCTTACTTAATTGAGTCGCATGGTTCTGCAATTTCCTTTGTCTAGACGGTATCAGCTTTGGTTTGCCCAGCAGTGATAGTTCTCCAGTGACTCTCTTGATCTTTTTTAGTTTGAACACGACATCGACCGGAATAGCCCAAAGAGCTCCAGAAGTATTTATTCGAGTTGAATCTGTCCATGCCATTTCCAATAATTCTGCCATTCGATATGCACAATTATCTAGGAAAAAATAATAGGTAAAGTTTACATTTTGTAGCATTTCCCATGCATGATATATCACTCGATTATGTTGTTCAGTTGAAAAATTTATTGGGTACTCCCACATATCACGCAGTTCATTTTCACCATAAACATGATTGAAATTATAAAATCTTTCATCAGAAAATCTTCCGTCGTATCCGCCAAATAATCCACGAAAAGCATAAATTAAAGGGTTGTCACCAGGATTAATCGTTGCTCCAAAATTCAATGTAGGCCTGAGGAGAGAATGTCCAAAATAACGGTTTTTTGAATTAAATTTAAGGAGTAGATGTCCAAATGTTGAAGCCGGATTTTTTAAATAAGATGAGACAAATACAATGCTGATTCCAGTCGTTTCTTCAAGATCTGACCAACGCTCAAATAGAGCACAAGATATTTTTGGTAATTTCGGGAAATCAAGATTACTACGGAGCCAGTTGAAGCGGGCAATAAACTTGCAACGTGGATGGAGATTTGGATTACCATTTAACGGTGCAAGTAATGCTTTTAATGTTTCTTTTAGTTCAGCTTTTGGATTGTATTGTCCTTCTTGTGAAAGAAAAAAATTGCTACTTACTATATCACTTTTTAAACTCCATT
>CAZOTX010000249.1:0-3223 GCA_964582835.1 uncultured Pseudomonadota bacterium
ATCTTAACTGTCCCCCATCTGACAAAAGTTCTAATTTTTCATTTCTTTTGGCAAGACGCCGAAACATGAGAACTTTTTTATTAGTTGGGTGAGTTATAACGGCTGCAACATTTGGTCTGAAATTTTTAGCTGTCATTATTCTTTTTTAAGAAAATATTGATGTTCGCGGATTTTTTCCACCACCTCATAAACCGGAATATCTGGAAAGTTTTTCCATTCCATTAGTTTATATAAATATTTTTTCAAGCGCCCGCGGGATAGCCCACGATTTTCCCATTTTGAATATATTTCTTCGTAACCTATTGGTAATGGCCTACCGTCCAAATTTTTTCGCATAAGGAATTTAATAGTACTATCAGGATAATTTGCTACAAATTCGCGCATTGATTTTAAATCAATAGGACCATCTCCAAACACGACATCGTTTTCACTACTATTCTCTCCTCGTAAAACTTCATCATCGTGTTCTTCATCATTTTCGTCCTCATCAATACCATCAAAAAATGAAGCAGGAGATTCTGCTGAGTCTAAGCTGGAGAATTTTTTTGAATTGTTAATATCTTGATTTTTTTTATTTATAAAATCTTTTTCATTTGAAAAACCCTTATTCATTCTGACTGAGAATCCATCTTCTTCTTGTGATTCATTGCTTTTTTCATGAGACAAAAAGTTTTCTTCTTTAGCAGAAAGTGCCGATGATTCCTGACCTGCAGTTTCACTTTTCTGTGCCACCTGAGTATGGTCGCTTACAAGAGGAAATTTTGGTGCCGGTTCTTCTGGCACATAAGCAGGAACGACAAAACGACCAGCTCGACTCTGCTGTACATTATCTACAACAGGATCGTAAGATGAATCGTCTTCCACCAGTTTCATAATATCTTTGGGTGAAACCCAATCCAGAGTAATCCTTTTCTGTGGACGCAAGTACTTACGAGCATCCTGAATTGCATCCTCAGAAAGACTTAGAGTTTCACTTTTAGATTTTTCCGTTGATGAATTTATCTGTTCGAAATCGGCTAACAACGACTCAATTTGGTAAGCAGAAAAAAGCATGGTACACCATGAAAAGTGTTGTGTGTTAAGTTGTCATGTTTTTAATTTGAGGCCCTTTCTTAGTGGTCTCTCTTCGATACTGCATTTGATTGCTAATTTGGATAATTTGTAATGAAACCGCATTTTTTTCACGACCAATTATTTTTTCATAATCCCGCTCTGAGATCAGTAGTTCTTAAAATAATTCCTGAATATTTTTATCAAGTCTTTGTTCTTTAACTCCTAAAGGTCGGTCGTATTTCTTGTGCCATTTTTCAAACAAAGGATCTAATTTTTGCAGTTCATCAAAGTATTTATCTTTTTGTTTTAAGAGTCCATCCAGTGCCACCTCATCCGATTCTGCAAATTGGCGTTGAGAATATTCCAGAAGCTTCTTCAAGATTGATTCTTGTTTTTCAAGCAAGAGTTTCAATTCGCTGTCTGTCATCCTATTATTTCCCAATACAAAATTCCGAAAAAATTTCCCCCAGCAAATCATCCGGCGTAGTCTTGCCAACTATTTCACCCAAGGCATTTAAACAGGAGCGTAAATCAACTGCAATTAATTCTTCTCCTCCTGAATGATTTAAACATTCACGTGCCGAATTCATGGCAGATAGTGCATTTTTTGCAGCCTGCTGCTGCCTTCGGTTTGTGATCCATATTTTATTTCCCTCAACCAAACCACCAAGAGTAGCCTTCTTAAAGAGTCTGGATTTAACTTCTTCACAACCTTCACCAGTTTTTGCTGAAATAAGAACAGACTCCAACCCCAAAATTTTTTCATACCAAAGCGGGGCCTTGTCACCTAATAGATCTCGTTTATTTAGAACCACAATTGTCCGTTCCTTATCAATTTCTCTGATTAAACTCAAATCTTCTGCCAAAAGTTTTTCGCTTGCATCCAGAATCAATAAAACAAGATCAGCCTTTTTCCAGACATCATGCGCACGTCGGATACCTTCATTTTCTATCAAGTCTTCTGTTTTTCTAATACCTGCAGTATCTGTTAAGTGAAAAGCTATGCCCTTAATTTCTAAAGATTCCTCGATTGTATCACGGGTAGTTCCTGGAATTGTGGTTACAATCGCCCTTTGTTCACAAAGTAAGGTATTAAGAAGCGAAGATTTTCCTACATTCGGACAACCAATAATTACTACATCAAAGCCGTCTCGTATCTTTCGTCCTAGGTTAGCATTATAAAGTAATCTTTCGAGTTCCTCACAAGTCTGATCCATGTTCTGCATACACTCCTCACGTTGAGGGAATTCTTGACCTTCTTCCGGAAACTCAATGCTTGCCTCTACAAGCGAAGCAAATCTGACAACTTTTTTTTTAACTTCATCAATTGCGTGAAAAAGTTTCCCCCGAAGTTGTTGCGCAGCCAATTTTGCCCCAATTTCAGAATTAGCATGAATCAAATCTGAAATTGCTTCCACCTGTGTTAAGTCCAAGCGCCCATGCAAAAAAGCTCTATGAGTGAATTCTCCAGCATCTGCCAAACGTACGTCTTGTTGTAAAACTAAATCAAGAATGATTCGCATCACTAAAGGACTTCCGTGACACTGAATCTCAACCACATCCTCAGTCGTGTAAGAATGTGGAGCACACATGACAACAACCAAAACTTTGTCAATTAGTTCACCGTTGTCTGTTATCCAGCCGTGTACCAGTTTGTGTGTTTCCATCTTCCTCAAAGGTTTCCCATTTGATTTGAACAGAGTGTCTACTGCAGAAACGGCCTGAGTTCCACTTACTCTTATTACTCCAAGTCCAGATGCTTGTATAGGTGTTGCTATTGCAGCAATTGTATCGTCAAGACGCATTTTTGGATCAGCGATCAATGGTCACTTAAAAGCGACCAGTGTTCATGTACATTATTATTGAACAATAGCCGCATAACTCTAGCAGCAGTCTGATTTGACTGTGCTATTGCAGCAGCTGCGGCCTCAGTAATAATTTGATTTTTTGTAAAATTAACCATTTCTAAAGCCATGTCTGTATCCCGTATGCTTGATTCTGCCGCAGTCAAATTTTCTACCGTATGGCGGAGTACTGAAATATTAGTTTCCAATGTATTTTTTTGTACCGAGCCAAGTTGACTACGCATTGATAATAGTTGATCAAGAGCCTCATCTACAAGGCGAATTGCATCAATGGCTTCTTGAGTAGACTTTAGACTGATTTGGGA
>CAZOTX010000250.1:0-3217 GCA_964582835.1 uncultured Pseudomonadota bacterium
TTTTATAAGAAACCATCTGTGAAACCTCTGTGGGGAATTTTTTCCAACATTCTGGACAAATCTTGTAGTTTCTTGGACCATTTCTCATGTGGAGTTGAATTACACCATTTTAATGCGAGAGCATATGCACTTGTAGTTGTTGCTGCATACAGGGGACCTTTCATACGTCCCTCTACTTTAATACTGTCTATGCCGGTTTTAAAGAACTTAGGCAGTAATTCAATTCCACACAAGTCCTTTGAGCTCATCAATGAACTTTGAAAAATATCTAGGGAATTAGCATCAATACTATTCTTAACTGAAATTGCTGAATATGTAAACCGGCAGCTTTGGATACAACCTCCACGATTACTGTCACGCCCGGCTGTATAATTTGAAATTGTACAGTTACCAGAAAAAGACATACACATAGCTCCGTGAATAAAGAGTTCAATCTCAATATCAACTTCCTTCCTGATTCTTCCAGCTTCCTCCAGAGACACTTCCCGCCCCAAAACAAGTCTTTTAACTCCCAGATGTTTCCAGACTTTTGCAGAGTGAATGTTTAAGCATGATGCTTGTGTAGAAAGATGAATCGGCAATTTTGAATGTTCCTGAACAACTGTCAGCACTCCAAGATCAGATACAATCACTGCATCCACTCCTGTTTTTTCCAAAAATCGAACATAATTCCGAAGCTCTTTAAGTTCCTCATCATTTAAAAATGCATTTAACGTAATGTAGGATTTGCAATTATTTTGATGCGCAAATCTTATCCCTTCGCTCAACTCTGTATCCGAAAAATTTTCAGATGCCCCACGCAAACTAAATCTTGGTCCTGCTAAATAAACCGCATCTGCTCCATACAGAACAGCTGTTTTTAATTTGTCTAAATTACCGGCTGGCGCAAGAAGTTCCATAGGATAAAAATTATTTCTGAAGAAAAGCTTTATTAAAATATTTTTTAAATCTTTAAACCAATTTTTTCAGATATCAGGAGGGGCACATCTCCCTGGTAACGTGGACCAGTTTGTTCAATCACGCCCCCAGCCAGGACAGCACCTATCCTACCACTTTCGAGAGGAGAAAATTCATGAGTCATTCCGAAAAGGAAACCTGCAGCAAAGGCATCTCCAGCTCCAGTTGTGTCATCAACGTGAATAGGCATAGGATCTATATAGTAGATTTGTCCATGATGAGCAATCAAGGCTCCGTTTGCGCCTAATGTCAAAACAACAGTTTCATTCCATTTTGACAAAATCTCTATAGCTTCTTGAGTTACAATAGTACCAAGAAGTGAAAATGCTTCCTCTTGATTACAAAAAACCATGCTTGTATAACCCTGCAGTAGTTTTTTAAAATCAACATTATGCCGTTTTACACAAAAAGGATCTGAAAGGCTCAAAGCAACTTTGATATCATTTTTTTTTGCTTGATCCAAAGCATTTATTACTGCTTTTTTTTGAACCTCTGTATCCCATAAATACCCTGTAAGATACAAATATTTTGTAGATTGAATGACATCCACAAAAATATCTGGCACATCCAGTTCCTGACTTATACCCAGATAAGTATTCATTGCACGTGACCCATCGTTACTAACCAGAATTAAGCTGCTTCCTGTGGTTCCTGTTCCTTCTCCAAGAAAAGCTTTGACTCCCATATCCTCAAGTCTATCTCGGTAAATCTTACCGTGGTTATCTCTGCCAATTTTCCCACTGAATGCGGTACATCCTCCCAATTGAGATATGCCGATCATTGTATTAGCACCAGAACCTCCTGCAGCAAATTCTACTGAAATTTTTTTTTCAGCCAAAGCTAGTAACAAAGTTTGCTGCTCTTCAAGAGAAATTAGATTCATACTGTTTTTGTTCAAACCACGTTCTTTTAGAAACGAGTCCGGAACATGGCACAATATATCAATCAACGGATTGCAAACACCGTACACATCTAAATTTTCCATACTTTAAAAGAAATGAGGTAGGAAACAAGAAAATTTATAATATAAACTAGCTTGCTTTAGCTTGCGGAAGACTACTTACCGGATTTCTGGTTAACTTTGGCTCAGCCTTTTGTAGGATGGAATCTCTATTGATCTCAACTTCTTTAATGTCTTGATCAGAAGGAATTTCATACATTAAATCTAACATTGAGTTTTCTATGATAGATCGCAATCCCCGCGCACCGGTTTTTCGTTTGATAGCTTCTTTAGCAAGAGTTTGAATTGCTTCTTTATTAAATGTCAGTTTTACATCATCAAGCTCAAACATTTTCTGATATTGACGAATCAAAGCATTTTTGGGTTCTTTTAAGATCTGCACTAGATGATCAACTTCCAAATCATGCAAAACAGTCACTACTGGCAGACGCCCAATAAATTCCGGTATCAAACCATATTTGAGCAAATCTTCTGGCTCTAATTGTGAAAGTACTTCTGCATTTCTAGTTTTCTTATTAACGTCTGCTCCAAAGCCAATGGCATTGCGGCCAATTCGTCTTTTAATTATATCATCAAGAGCCGTAAAAGCACCACCGCAAATGAAGAGTACATTCTCTGTATTGACTTGCATAGTTTCCTGATGAGGATGCTTTCTTCCACCTTGTGGAGGAATGTTTGCAATGGTGCCTTCAATGATTTTCAAAAGTGCCTGCTGAACACCTTCTCCCGAAACATCCCTTGTAATTGAAACGTTTTCGCTTTTTCTGGTAATCTTATCTATTTCATCAATATAAATTATCCCGTGCTGAGCTCGTTCCACGTCATAGTCGGCAGCCTGTAGTAATTTTAAAACTATATTTTCAACATCTTCACCAACATAACCTGCCTCCGTCAACGATGTGGCATCTGCAACTGCAAAAGGAACATTGAGAATCCTTGCTAGTGTTTGTGCTAACAGAGTTTTGCCACTTACTGTAGGGCCAATCAGTAGAATATTGCTTTTCTGCAATTCCACATCTGAATTATCCAAATTAGCTTTAATTCGCTTGTAGTGATTATGAACTGCAACAGCAAGAACTTTTTTGGGCTTTTCCTGTCCCACAACATAATCATCGAGAACATCTTTAATTTCTACTGGCTTCAGTAATTCATTTTGGAATTCATCTGAATTTTCGTTCTGAAATTCCTCTTCCATAATTTCATTGCATAGCCCAATGCATTCGTCACAAATATAAACGGTTGGTCCTGCAATTATTTTTTTTACTTCTTCCTGTGTTTTTCCACAGAATGAGCATCGCA
>CAZOTX010000251.1:0-3212 GCA_964582835.1 uncultured Pseudomonadota bacterium
ATTCAACTTGTTCAAAGCTACCGAAACAAATCAAAGCATTGATAAAACATAATGTAGTGAATGTTAAAAATAATCCTGGACAGAGTGTTCCAGACTCCAACTCCTTTATGATTTTTTCTGGTGAAATTTCGAGCTGAAAATTCTGACTCTGAAACATATCATCTTTGAACACAACAGTTTCTTGCCTTATTTTATTTTTGTATTGTACTTCAACGATGAAAAGAGGAGTCTCTGGAGAAAATTCATTTAGCACTATTTTTCGGGTCGTTGGTTCAAATAAAATACGAAACATAGGGTGCTGAGAATTTTTAAGAACCAAAATCAAATACGCACGAATAACCTCGTTAAGGTCAAAATATACTATTGATTTTCCTGGTACTATTTGTCGCATCTGAGCTGCACTAAATTGTGAGGCCCAGGTTGTGAATTCATCCCCCTGTTTCACAGCTGGTACATATTTTCGAACTGGTTCATTGATATACGGCAGAAGAAGGGAGAGTCTTTCAGGGACCTTGCTTTGGTAAACACGGGAATCCCTCATACTTCCAGGCATTAATGAGATACGCTTTTCAATTGAATCGCGAGAACGGTCTAATTCAGCACGTTTTAATTCAGCAAATCCAGGAGCTTTAATGTCAAGGATTGTTTCTATGTCAAACCTATCACTGAAATTCAAACAACCTGACCAGGCTGCATTTGCAAAAGGGACACCGGAATAAGCTCCAACAAAGTATGTTTCTGTAACTGGTAACCCTAATAAGCTTAAATGATGTAAGGCCAGAAAAGTAGGGCCTTCGGACGCAGTTAGGTGAGTTGCTGTTTGTAAAACACGGGTTCTCTCCAGTGATGCAGAAAGAGCTTTAGCCTCTACTTCAGAATAACCGATTCTATAAAATTCTTTTTCAAAGGCTTCCCGTAATCCAGTTTCTAAAAGTGGAGGAGAAACAGGTTTCTCCCATAGTCCGTGGGCGTACTCAGATACCGACATTTCCCATACTTCTCCCAAAATTTTTGCCAATTCTGGGCGGTTTACGTTTTGGAGTGAACGAAAAATATTTTTTGTTTCAAGTTGCATTTGTTATAACTTGTAAATTATTATTTGAAAAAATAAACTTTCAACTGACAAGTTTCACCTTTTAATTTTTTTAAAATATTTTGGACTCAATTCCACATTTAAAAATTTGCTGTCATTTTGACGGAATGTCAATTCCCGGACGTGGACATGAAACAGATGTTGGTATAGACTTAACGGCAATGGCAGTTGAGCAGAAACGTCCAAACATTTTCTTTTTTGATAGCGGAATATCAATTCATGTAAGTAATGGATATTATGTTGAAATTCTTCCGCGTTCAAGCATAATTAAGACAGATTTTATTTTGGCAAATAACGTCGGAATCATTGATCCTGACTATCGAGGCCGTATCTTTATCCCGTTCCGTTACTTAGGCTCAGGTAACGGAATGCAAGCTGCAAAAGAGCTTATACATCAGCGCATTGCGCAAATGCTGGTCCGCAAATTTGAACATTGCCTTATTGAAGCAGTCAACTCCCTTGAAAACTCTGTTCGTGGAGAAGGAGGCTTTGGAAGTACGGGAAAATGAGTAATGATTAGTTGCTTCAATCATCTGCTTCGCGAATTGGTTTTACTTTGATATTTAGGACTTCCCATCCCGGAGGGGTCTTCCGGTAAGTTAAAGAAACAGTGACTTCTTTTCCTGTCTCTTCATCTCCAACACGTGCTCTAACTAGGGAAGGTTTTTCTGTATTTCCCCTTAAATCTAGATAAATTTCTGGTTCCTCAATTTCTGGTGATTGATTTAAAAGTGGAATCAGTAGTTGATGTGAGCGCATCGCCTTTTCTGCAATTTGGTATGCAGAAGTTTTCTCTATACCAGATCTCTGGAATAAGATAGCAATCGAAAAAAAGCCAAACATAAGGATGTTGCCAAGTAAAATACGTAAAGTCCCCCGCATGGCTTTTTGTTCATCTATTACAACGGTTTTCCACCATTTATCTGCCAACCGTCTGGCATAAACATCTCGTAGGATCACCACACCTTCAAGAGGAAAGAGGAAAAGCATCAGGCTCCTTTGCATAAGCACAGATCTTGATGGACGCTGTTCCAAATTCTCAATATTTCTGATTGTCATAGCCAGCAGTATTTTTCCGAGACTCCTACCAAAAATATCTTTAAAAATTAATATGAAGGTAATGCTTCCATAAAAAATCACTAAACCTGACAAATCTTTAGACTGTATAATTAAATCCCAATGTTCTCCACGAAACAGCTGTATCAATGTATTTGCGAAAAGTAGGGCAAAAATAAAATCCAGCAGCAAGGCAATTAAGCGTTTCCCTTTAGATGAGACTTGGAGACGGTAGTCATTATCGTGCTTTTGAATCCCAGATTCCAGTTTAGATTCTGATTTCATGAGTTTTCTGAAAAATCATTTAAAAATTCACGGATAACATCAGCTACGGGTTCAGGATTATCTAAATGCAAATGGTGACCTCCTGAAATGATACGGTGCCGTATGGTTTTTATGTTAGGGATGAGTTCCTGCATCAATTCATTCCATTGATCTTTCTTGTCATTTCCAGCTTCAATCAGGAGTACTGGTGCTGTAATTTTCTTTAGGAATGCACAAGCTTGTTCTTTTGTAAAATAATGGCGAGACCTTAATTTTAAATTTGGATCACTGCGCCAAGTGAAACCTCCATCTACAGGCTGCAGTCCACGTGCTACCAAAGTTCTTACAGAAGACACAGCAATGCTTCCTATGTTATGACGGACTTTTACTGCACTTTCCATATTTGGATACACTGGCATTATCTTTTCCGTTCGGTGGAGCCATTGATTAGTTGCTTCCCGTAAATTTTCTGGCATTTTCTCTGGTGCTTGAACTATAGAACCCAACCCTTCTATTAACATAAGACATTTAATTTTTTCTGGAATAGTACCTCCCAAATATGAAGCTATCCCTGCGCCCATTGAATGCCCCAGCAATGAAAAAAAATCCCAATTTAAAACATTTGCCACTTCAAGTACATCAACCACCATATCTGTGAAATGATATGACATACCTGACGGACGATGATCTGAAAATCCGTGTCCAGGCAAGTCAAGTGAGACCAGTTGAAACTCCGGTAGTAATGGTGCCAAATGATCAAATGTTGCAGCATTATCCAGCCATCCGTGTAAAGCAAGTA
>CAZOTX010000252.1:0-3206 GCA_964582835.1 uncultured Pseudomonadota bacterium
TTTCTTCACGAAACCTGACTGAATTGAGAATATGTGATTCCAATTGTTTTTGAATAGATTTTGGTGCAACAGGATATGCTTTCGCAGTTGCATTTGAAAATACCGGAATTTGTGGCTTGTTAAATTTTACTGAGCGAATAGCTTTTGCAAATGGTTTTTGTGCATGCCCAACAAGGGGGGTGTGAAATGCTGCGGAAACTGGGAGTTTTACAACCGAGTATTTTTTTACTTTAAGGGAATCATGTAACTGTAAAATAGCTGCGGTTGGTCCTGCAAGCACAACCTGTTTTTTTGAGTTAAGATTTGCCATTACTACTTCTGGGAACTCAGTTAGATCTTTTTCAATTTTCTCAACCTTCCCCATAACGGCCAACATACTTCCAGCATCAAAATCAGAATCATCAGGAGCAGCCATTGCCTGTCCTCTAGCGTAAGCCAATTTGTAAAAATCATCCTCGGCAATCACTCCAGCGGCCCAAAGAGCGGTCAGTTCACCAAAACTATGCCCAGCAGCAAAATCTATTTGAAGTCCTCCTTCTCTTACTATCCGAAGAAGGCCTGCACTAATTCCACCTATTGCAGGTTGGACATTTTCAGTTAACTGCAGTTGTTCCTGCTGAGATACAAGTTCTTCGTCATCAAAAACCGCAATTGGAAATACTAGATCAGATAAAGGCTTGGATCCAGAATAGGACTTTCCATTTTTTTTTGTAAAAAGTTTATCCAGTTCACAAAAAGGTGTAGACATGGCAGGGAAATTAAAAAACAATTCCTTGCACATGTTCATATATTGAGAACCCTGTCCGGAGAAAAGCGCAACTACTTTCCCTTTGGTATCAAGAGCTTTCTGACGATAAGCAATACCTTTTAAGTTCCACTCCATTTTATCAGCATTGCTTTTTAATGTAGAAATTGCATGTCCAAGGAATTCCATTGTATCTTCCAAAGATTCAGTCACAAAACCCAATCGTGCATGTTTTTTAGGAATTGATTTTTCCAGTGAACTTTCAAGTAGTTGAAGATGACATCCTTCTGCGCCTTCTGTCCCCAGTTCTGTCAGCAAATTTTTACAGACTTTGTCAAGTTCTTTGGGATTTGGTGCAGACAAGAACACAGTCTGAGATGTTTTGTGCATCCGGAATGCTCCTGAATGAATGGCCTGAAATTCTTCTAAAACGAAATGAAAATTTGTTCCTCCAAAACCAAAAGCACTTACCCCCGCACGTCTGGGTACACCATCAGTTATCCATGGTCGCGGCTCTGTATTTAGATAAAAAGGGGTTTTTTCTATACCAAGTTTTTTGCTTGGTTGATCGATGTTGATGGAAGGAGGAAGAATCTTGTGATGCAGGGCAAGAGCTGTTTTTATCAAACCAGCAATTCCTGCGGCTGCTTTTGTGTGACCAATTTGAGATTTTATACTACCAAGTGCAATGTGCTGATAGCCCGATTGATTAGATTTTTTTTCAGTAAAAACTTCTTTTAATCCTTCAAATTCTGCGATATCTCCTGCGGCAGTTCCAGTACCATGTGCCTCAATCATCCCAATGCTTAGCTGATCTACATTTGCATCTTCATAAGCCCTGCGGAGAGCTTTGGCCTGTCCGCCGGAACGGGGGGCATAAATACTTTTGAATTTTCCATCACTTGAGGTTCCAATCCCTTTTACAACGGCATAAATTCTGTCACCGTCCCTTTCTGCATCTTCCAAACGTTTGAGGATTACCATACCCAGCCCTTCACCTATCATAACTCCACCTGAATCTTCATCAAAAGGTCTGGGATTTTCTCCTTTAGTGAAAGCGGGAGTCTTGCTAAAACACATATACATCATAGGAGAGTTATCTGCATCAACACCGCCGGTAATCATCATATCTGAACGATATTCTAGCAAATCGCTTATAGCCATTTTCATGGCACTTAGTGAGCTAGCACAGGCCGCATCGACGGTACAGTTTGTACCTCCCAAATTCAAACGATTAGCTATTCGACCTGAAATAACATTTCCCAGCAAGCCAGGAAATGAATTTTCTTCCCAGCGAACATATGCTTTTTTCATCTTTTCAATTATTTTCCCTGTGTCACTTTCTGAGATTCCACTCCTTCTTAAGACTTTTTCCCAGATTGGATACTGAAGCCTTGAAGTAAGTGAACCAAGAAGTTTCATACCAGAAGTCACACCCAATATCACTCCTGTTGAGTCTAGGACCTCATCACTTGTCTCACCATAACCTGAGTCTTTCATTGCAGATTTCGCAACCAACAAACCAAGTAATTGAGTAACATCCGTCACCTCCAGAATGTTTGGTGGAATTCCATACTCTATTGGATTAAAGTCAATATCAGGTAAAAAACCACCACGCTTACAATACGTTTTGTCTGGAGCTTCTGCATCAATATCGTAATAATCTTCAATATTCCAACGGGACTTTGGAACATCTATGATACTATCGATTTTATTGATGATGTTTTCCCAGTACTGATGCAAATTAGGAGCATCAGGAAACAACGCAGACATGCCTATAATCGCTATTGATCGATTGTACATTCTAGAATTTCGTGAATTTTGGAGTTCAGTCTGGAAGGAAGATCTGGCGTTCATTCGTTTTTCAGCGCTGGTGACTTTTTGAAATGTTCCTTACTTTATATCAGCAAAATATTTTGTTCCCAGTATCTAAAAGCAGGGATCTCGTCGTCAGAGTAAATAACAAATCGTTCAAACTTTGTGCCGAATATAGTTCAAACTAATTTTACGATGATTTGATTGTATCTTTAAAAGGCTCTCTGTTGCAAGATTTTCCTGATCAGAGACTTGCCAAAATTTTGTTTAAGTAAGAAAGACCTTGAGATTCTAAACATAATCATTTAGATTTATTTAAACCACTAAAGCTAATAAAGTTCCCCAATAGCTCAGTTGGTAGAGCAGATGACTGTTAATCATCGGGTCGCTGGTTCGAGTCCGGCTTGGGGAGCCAGCTTTTGCAGGCAATTACATATTTTAACTACTTACCGAAAAACTAAATTGTGCCACTTTTGTGCCAATTGGTTTTAAGAATTCCCCAATTCTTCCTCAAATTACTTCCTTTTAATTTCCGAAGAAATACAGCTTTATCGGTGTAATTTTATTATTTATTGGCACAAATTAGGCACATTATTTTTGTGCCATCTAATATATTCAATAATATCAATAGTTAATAAATTAAACC
>CAZOTX010000253.1:0-3200 GCA_964582835.1 uncultured Pseudomonadota bacterium
TGCTTTGCCTGCAAAGGAAAATATTGTTAGACTGGTCGAAGATATTCAGGCACTGCTTTTTCCAGGCTTAATTCGGCAGGAGTCATTTGATAATCTTAATTTAACTTATGTTGTTGGTCAGCAGACTGTTTCAATATTTTACCGTCTCAAGGAAGCCATTGAACTGGTACTTTGCTGGAAAGCTTCCCAGGAAGGAGAAAATTGTGAAGAAAAGCCTGAATTTGGAGAACAGGTTGAAAACATTGCCTTCGAATTTCTGGAATACATTCCGGAGCTTCGCAAAGTCCTCTCAGAGGATGTAGATGCAATTCTTCATGGCGATCCAGCGTCAGTCAGTAAGCGAGAGATTGTTTTAGCATATCCTGGACTTCAGGCAGTCAGTGTCTTCAGAATTGCTCATTTTTTGCACGAAAAGTGCGTGCCCTTGATTCCACGAATCATGACGGAACATATCCATTCCAAAACTGGAATTGACATACATCCAGGAGTTTCAATTGGAAAAGGTCTGATGATTGATCACGGTACAGGTATTGTGATCGGGGAAACTGCGGTTATCAAGGATCAGGTAAGGCTTTATCAAGGTGTTACTTTAGGAGCACTTAGTCCGCAGCATTCGCTTGCTAATCCGGATTTAAAGCGTCATCCGACTATCGAGAACAACGTGATTGTTTACTCTGGTGCAACAATTTTAGGAGATGTTGTGATTGGAGAAGGCTCAATTATTGGTGGGAATGTCTGGCTTACGCACAGTGTTCAGTCTAATAGTCGGGTTTTTTTAAAAAATACTGACACCGCAATGGAAGTAACTGTTAAAGCAAATTAGCGAAAAATATTAAAAAACAGATTGACTTAACTAATAATTGAGTTAAAGTGCAATTATCTACAGAAAACGATTTGTGTGAAGTTTTGTTTACAGAATTGGATTATTTTGAAAATCATGATTAGGTTTCTGGGAAAAAATATATGAGTGAAATTGATGATCAACTGAAGACTAAAACGCGAAAGAAACTGAAGCCTCCTCAAAGCTACAGAGTTTTGCTTCATAACGATAATTATACCTCCATGGAATTTGTGGTGTATGTACTGGAAACCGTATTTGGAAAAAGTTTAAGTGAGGCAACAAAGATCATGATTCATGTTCATGAAAACGGAATTGGAATTTGCGGTTCTTACACTTATGAGGTTGCAGAAACGAAAGTGGAAGCGGTACACGGGTTGGCGGAACAATATGAATATCCTTTGCAGGCAACAATGGAAGAAAATTGAGTTGATTTTATGTTCACTAAAGATTTGGAAATGTGCCTAATGGCAGCTCAAAGTGAAGCTATTGACCGGCGACATGAATACTTATGTGTTGAACACATTCTATTTGCCTTGCTTCACAATGATGCAGGACTTAATGTCATTCGTAGTTGTGGAGGAGATACAACTCTCATTAAGCAGGATTTGGAAGATTTCTTTTCTCAGCAGGAAGAATTTGATGGGAACAAGTTACCGAGACAGACACGGGCCGTTCAGCGTGTCCTACATTTAGCAATCATGCATGTTAATAGTTCTGGAAAATCTTCTGCTGATGTTGGGGATGTGTTGGTTGCAATTCACCGTGAATCTCAGTCTTATGCGTCCTATTTTTTACAGAAGCAGGATATTTCCCGCCTAGATTTGCTGAATTATATATCACATGGTATAGCTAAGGTACCTGTGGAAGAAGAAGAAGGAGATGCAGCTGAATATGAAGGTCTAGAAGAAGAAGGAGGTGAACAGACACGTCCTGAGCAAAATCCACTGCAACTTTACACCCAAAATTTGAGCCAGATGGCATCAGAAAATCGGATTGACCCTCTTATTGGACGCGAAAACGAGATCAATCGTACTCTCCAAATTTTGTGCAGAAGACACAAAAATAATCCGATTTATGTAGGAGATCCGGGGGTTGGAAAAACTGCTGTTGCAGAAGGGCTTGCCATGCAGATTTACAATGGCGACATTCCGGAAATACTGGAAGGTACTGAAGTTTTTTCACTAGATATTGGTACTTTGCTAGCAGGGACAAAGTTTCGTGGAGATTTTGAACTTCGTATAAAATCAGTACTGAAAGCTCTTGGAAAGTGCCCCGGTTCGATTTTATTCATAGATGAAATTCACACAATTATTGGAGCAGGGGCAACAAGTGGTGGATCAATGGATGTTTCAAATTTACTTAAACCTGCGTTGGCTAAAGGGGAAATACGCTGTATTGGTTCAACAACTTATGAAGAATATAAAAAGATTTTTGAAAAGGACCGTGCACTTGCACGTCGTTTCCAGAGAATTGATATTACTGAGCCAACTTTGTCTGAAACAATCAAGATTCTCAAGGGTTTGAAGTCAAGATATGAAAAACATCATGATTTGCGTTACACAGCCGGTTCCATAAAAACAGCTGCAGAACTTTCTGAAAAATATATTAATGAACGTTATTTGCCAGATAAAGCAATTGACGTTATTGATGAGGCGGGCTCAATGGTGCGTTTGCGTTCAGGCACAAAACGGAAAACAGTAGGTGTACAGGATATTGAAAAAGTGGTTGCAGGAATAGCGCGTGTACCTGTTGAACGCATGAATTCTTCTGATAAGGAAAAACTACGAGAGCTGAAAAAAGAATTGCAGATGCAGGTTTTTGGTCAAGATGAAGCTATCGCAACTTTAGTTCAGGCCATCAAACGTTCTCGTGCAGGACTGCATCATCCAGATCATCCAATAGGGTCATTCCTGTTTACCGGTCCCACTGGAGTTGGTAAAACAGAACTGGCCAAACAACTTGCCTTTATCATGGGAATTAATTTTGAACGCTTTGATATGAGTGAGTACATGGAAAAGCATACCGTTTCGCGTCTGATTGGAGCACCTCCAGGATATGTTGGTTTTGATCAGGGCGGGCTGCTTACGGATGCAGTGCGTAAAAATCCACATTGTGTGGTCTTGCTAGATGAAATAGAAAAAGCACATCCGGATATTTTCAATATACTGTTGCAGGTTATGGATCATGCAACTCTAACCGACAACAATGGTCGTGAGGCCGATTTCCGAAATGTTGTACTGGTTATGACGTCCAATGTTGGTGCCAAGGAAATGGGTTCGGCTACCATTGGTTTTGGAGGAAAAACCCCAAAAGGTCCTTCCAAAAAAGCTATTGAAAAAATGTTCAGTCCGGAATTCCG
>CAZOTX010000254.1:0-3199 GCA_964582835.1 uncultured Pseudomonadota bacterium
ATTGATGATCCAAATGGTTCAACTTATTCTTTACCAACGATTGACTATTTTGGTAACAACAGAAGGATTCCTTCTAACTCCAACCCTGATCTTGGAGCATATGAAAATGAGTTAGGTACGCCTGTAGAGCGGGATAATAGTCCACCAGCAATGCCTACAGAACTAATTGCAACCGCAGGTGATACAAAAATATCATTTACATGGAAGGGAAATACAGAGACAGATTTAGCGAGCTACAAAGCTTACCGTTCAACTACTTCTGGTTTTGAACCAAGCTCAAGTAATTTGATTGAAACTGTAATTTCTACCTTTGAAACCGTATCGTGGTCCGATAATAATCTAACGAATGGCACAACATATTATTATCGTATTTCTGCGGTGGATAGCAGTGGAAATGAAAGCGTCAAAACTAATGAAGTAAGCGCGACACCATTTGGACCAAAGGCAACTGCTATTTATGATGGTAAGCCTACAGACGCAGAAGAAATAGATTATTCTAATATTTCAACAACCTTATCAGCTTATTGGACCAAATTTATTTATCCGCAGGATTTAACTTATTATTATGCATTAGGAACAACATCAAAGAATAATATTGTTGATTGGACATCTGCTGGGAATGACACTGTCATTACCTTGACGAACTTGTCATTAGAAAATAATATAAATTACTATATAAGTGTATATGCAGTAAGTGCTGTAAGTAGTACTTCAGATACAATTTCTACAGATGGAATAATGATAGATAGCCAAAAACCTGTGATTAGTATGGTTTCAGAATCGCCAGGAATGCATGTAAATAATTCCATTCGATACGAAAATACCGGATGTTGGAGTTGTAGTGAATCGGAGATTATTGATAATAATTTATCTACTGAGATAGTGGGCAGTAGTATGACCGTAGAATTTTGGATAAAACATGGGAAAACTACAGATGGAAATCTTCATCCAATAAATGCTAAAGATTTCTTTATCATGTTTGTAGGTATGACAAGTGGCGATGAATACTCACTTCAATTTCATTATACTGCTTCAAGTGGAATCGATCCAGGTAGTGGTGTGAATTTTGGCATACCATTTGATAAATGGACCCATTTCTCAATTACTCGTGATAATTCAATGTTATATAAAATTTATGTTAATGGTTCTCTAAAAAATAGTTATCAAGGAGCAACTATACAAAATACAATAACACAGCAACTAAATTTCGGAGGACATGTAGGAGCATTTGGTAAAGGAAATCTTGATGAGATACGATTCTGGAATTATGATAGATCAAATAAAGAAATTGAAGATTATGTATACAGAGAAGTCACTGGATCTGAAGCAGGGTTAGTGGGTTATTGGAATTTTAATGAAACCTGGAATGATACAATTTATGACTTAAGTGGAAATAACAATCATGCTCTAAAACCTTCAGGTCCAGGAGTCTCTCAATATTCTAACGATACCTGGCAGTCCGACTTTAGTAATAGTTTAGTTAATGTTGATTGGTATGGTCCTGGTAAAACCGCTAAAATAATAACGATCGCAACTGATAATGGGTCCGTATCAAAATATGAGTATTCAATTGGAACTTCAGCAGGTAATGATGATGTTGTTTCTTGGTTCAAAGGTGATTCGAACGTCGTGACCATTGATTTATCTTTATTCACTGAGAATATTCATTATTACAGCAATGCACGTGTTACCGATGCTATGGGTAATGTTTCTGATGTCGTTTCATCTAATGGTTTTAAGATGGATTTAACTAACCCTATTGCAGGAACTGTATCTAATGGTGAATCACTGCAATCAGATAGTACCACTATGAATTTATCATGGTCTGGGTTTTCTGATACACAAAGTGGAATCACCCATTATGAATACACTATTGGCAATCAGTCTGGATCAGGTAATACTGTAGCTAGAACAAATACAGGTCTTTCGGAATCAGTTAAGATTGAAAACTTAGACCTAGAGGATGGTCAAACGTATTATGGAACAATATATGCAATTGATGTTGTTGGAAATGAATCTTATGCAACATCAAATGGTTTAACAATAGATCATTCAGGGCCAACAATAGGTACTGTATCAGATGGAAGTACATCAGATATTGATTTATCTAATTCCAATAATACTATATCAGCAAATTGGTCCGGATTCTATGATAAAAGTTCTATTGATTATTATGAAATTTCATTAGGAACTGCTTCCGGTGCATCAGATATACAAAATTGGTTAAATGTAGGAAACGACTCTTCTTATACTTTCAACGATTTGAATCTCCTAGATGATACGCAATATTTTGTTAATGTACGAGCTACAGATATGGTAGCCAATCGATCGGAAGCAGTTTCATCGGATGGCTTTACGATTGATACAGTAGTGCCAACTATTATATCGGAAACAGCACCACCTTCACCCTTATCAATTGTTGATGATGTATTAATAGAATATATTGTGTCAGAGCCCATAATAGATGCGAAGGTTAATTTGACTTCAGCTCAAGGAGACCCAATTAATTATACATCTTCAATTGTAGATCAGAATAAAATTGTAGTTACATTGACCGCACCTTTTACTAGTGGTGATAATTATAAAATTATAATTACTGGAGTAAAAGATATCGCTAATAACCTGGCTTCTAGCGTCGAATACAGTTACGATGTTGGATTATTAGCAGATTTTGATAAAGATGGGGTGATAAGTGTGATTGATTTCAATAATTTCATAGTTGGGTGGCAATCAAAGGATATGAGCTATGAATTAGCTCCGATTAATGGTACAGCACCATTCTTTAAACCAACTATGGACGGTTTGTTTAATTTAAGAGATGGAATGGCATTCTATCAAATGTGGCATTGGAATCATGAGGGAGCAGGTAAACTTATGACTAAGGTTCTAAGCCAAAAAGGACAAGAAGTAAATGTTTCCTTCGATAATAACAATTTAGTTTTTGATTCACCCATAGGTGCACGTGCTTCAGAAATTATTATTAATTATCCTGCTACTGATATTCAGATTTCTCCTCGTAATGAAGACAAAGTAGATCAGCTATCTATGGGGTTAAGTAAAGTAGATACCTTGCTTGGTCAGATGCTTACGCATCAAATATTAAATGAGGAAAAATCTATTTCTTTTGATCTTAAGCATTATACTAAAAATGATGTCACAATTACATTTTCCTATCAATATTTAGATAAAGATAATAATG
>CAZOTX010000255.1:0-3183 GCA_964582835.1 uncultured Pseudomonadota bacterium
TTGATTTAACGATTTATCAAAAATAATAATATCTATACTACCAGCGATTTTCAATTCTTTATTAAAAACAATTACTTCAGGGTAAATCGCCTTATTAGGATCATTTAAATATTTTTTTATCCACTGAACACCTCTTTCGGCCTTGATGTCATCAGGGTTTTTATTATCGAGGATATATGACTCTATCTGTTTATGAACATTCGTTCCATATTGAGCAGTTGCATCCCATTCCTTAATTAATTCATTAGGATCCATCCCAAAATATTTCGGGATCGTAGTAACCAGCTTTTGAGCTACAGACTCTTTATCAAATGGCTCAAAATAATTTTCAACAATCTGAGTAACGCTTTTAAAGTTTATTGAAGGGTCTTCATCAAGAATATATTTATGTTCAGGTTCTAAAAGTGATATTTCAGCATCAAATAAGCTATTCATTTCTTATTTAGCTTTCTTACATATTCCTTTTCCCATTTATATTTGGCATCTTCAGGATGATTTCTCAAATGATCTTGCCACATAGAACAACCACCTTCTTCTCTACGTTTTTTTAACGCTTCAGTAATTTCATCATGCGACTCTTTTGAACCAAATCTATACCATAAAGGAAAAGAAATGTTATCCCACCACCATAATCTTATTTTTGTCGCTAAACCCATTTATATCTTATTTTACCACCAGGTATCATAGTTTTCTTCAAGCCATTTTCTTATTTTTGGCCTATCTTCATCAGAATAAGGATACTCTAGTTTAAATTTTGATTGAATTAATTCATCTCTAATAAATTCAAATTCTTCACAATATTGAATACCTTCCTCTGTGCTTTTTACATATAAGGTAATATCAGTGCTATCAGTCTCAGATGTAAGTAATTCACCTTCAGAATAATCGCTTTCACCATATTCATCATCCTCATAATCATAATGACGATATATAAGATTTTCCCCTTCATTATCAGGGGATGCCGTTAAACATTCTATTTTAAATTCATTTTCTAAAGTGATAGCTGAAAACTCAAATTCTCCATATTCCCAACTTGTGGTGCTACTTAAAAAAGCTTCTTCACGGCCTTCAAAAATTGTTTTATCACCAACTTTTATTTCAAATGGTTTAGTATTGTCTTCAAATTCTAAAGAAGAAGAAGAACCATCGGGAAATTCCACAATTTCAACAAAAGATACTGGCCCATAGTTGGCAACCAGATCATCATAGTTGTACCAATCAGACCAAACATAATCACTCCACTCTTCGCCTTCCATAACACATTCCACCATATCCTCAAAATCAACATAACCAGCTTTATGTTCAACAATGGAAAGCCCATTAGGAGCACTTATCGTATATTCATTGGTTTCAATGGGATATTTTTCTTGATCACTCAATAAGTCATTGATTGAATTAGATTCAGCTTTAGGGCAATTAGGATTACTCGCAAGTCCTTGAAGAACATAACGATCCCCAGATTTACTTAACTTAGCTATCTCTGCCTTATCAATTTTTAGATGAGAAGCAGCAGCACGTCGTACCCAGCGATATTCATCTTTGAGTAATTTGTCAACGATTGCTTTAGAACATTTTGGATTTAGAGCAACTGCCTTACGCACTCGACTAGATAAATAATTCTTGTTGTCTTCACTAGCGGTCTTAAGAATTTTCTCTGAACAATTTGGATGAGATAAAACTGCTAGTTGAACAAAAATATCATCATCATCTATCATTTCAGTTATAATATTTTCAGGAGTAAATTTATTTTTTGCTACTGCGAGTCTAATTTTGGAGTTTTTATCATTATATATAGCTTCGAAATATTCTTTACCCAAATCATCTGAGGAAAGTTTTGATTTTTTAATCCAAACATCATGACTTTCATTTGCATGCTTATTCATCAAATCAGCAACATCAGATTTGAATTTCAATATTTCTACTGTTTTCTTATCTAGCTCAACAGCTACACCATGGATATAATCAAGTATTTCATCAATGAATTCAGTACCAACATGCTCTTTACGTAAATATAATAATAATCCCTTAGGACAATTCTTGTTTTGAATAATCGCCGCTTTTAAATGATCTTTTTTCCATATCCATGCCTTATTTTTAAGTGTTGCCTTATGGAAGAATAGTTCATTTATTACAGATTCATATTTACAATTCAGGGCAAGTTCAAATATAGTGTCTTCATCGTGTTTACCTGATAGAGCAAAATCTTCCAACCATGCTTCTGGTGTTTTAGAATGTATAGCAATTTTATAAAATAATTCTGGTCCTGCTGCATCACCTTTACTATAACCATTCTTCTTGATAATAGTTTCAATATCACTTTCTGACCATTGCTCATGATTTTCGGCTAACCCAACTTTATAATTAACTAAGTGGCGGACTGTTCCTTTCGTGAGTTCCGGATCATCCAATGTATTGAGCAATTCCATTCCTGTATCAAAATTATCTGAAAGTAATAAATTGTCAATCTTATCAATACTTTCTTTATGTTCAGCCTTGATCTTATAATCTTTCAAATCTGATCGATCAGAAATAGCTTTGATAAGTTTTGATCCAAAAGGCTCATCAACAATTATTTTAAGTAGCCATTCCCCCATAACTACAGATGGATTACCTAATACTGCTATTTTTCTATCTATTTTATCCGAATCAAAGCCCTTGTCCATTAATTCTTCCGGGCAATTTGGATTTTTTAAAATGGATAACCGGTGACTTTCAATTGATGTAGCAGTCCAACAATTGCTTAGATGCCCAGATTCAGTATTAGGATTCGCTGCTGTTACACCCATCAATTCTTCCCCTTTAGGTCCATCCCAAGAGATTTCAGTATCCATAATGATCTGATCAATGATTTTAGCAGGGCATTTAGGATCAGAAGCTGCTTTGATCTTATCATCCATGGATTCGCTATTAGCTAGTTTGTCAAAATCTGTCATAAATAAAAGCTCCTAGTTATCAATTATCAAAACTGGGCCAACCAATATTTTTTTAAACATAACTATACCTTTCTAATTTATTTAACAGGTTCCCATCCTTTTTTTACATTTTCCAATATACTATTATTATAGATCTCATCGACCTGTTTGTTTGAGTCTGTAACTCTAATCTCTTTTTTTAGCATATCTTTTCTTGATGGACTAAAATCTGTAAAATGAAAAACATATTTTGGATAATCAGTATGTTCGC
>CAZOTX010000256.1:0-3181 GCA_964582835.1 uncultured Pseudomonadota bacterium
ACGAAAGTGATGATCCCCTTTCGCGTCATATCGAAACATTGACTGCAGAAACTGTACGGCACGGTTTACAAGGTAGAGTTACTGGTTCTCATTTGACTTCCATGCATTCCATGGATAATTATTATGTCAGTAAATTACTTCCATTGATGGCAGAAGCGGAAATGAATGTAGTATCCAATCCTTTGATTAATATAACACTCCAGGGACGACATGATAACTATCCTAAACGACGTGGTATGACTCGTGTACCTGAAATGCTCAAAATTGGTTTAAGGGTGGCTTTTGGGCACGACTGTGTGATGGACCCTTGGTATTCACTTGGATCTGCAGATATGTTGGAAGTTGCAAGTATGGGATTACACGTAGCACAATTGACAGGAGTAGAGCAAATGAAATCCTGTTTCAGAGCAGTCACAGAAATTCCTGCCGCTATTCTTGGATTGGAAGGTTACGGGCTGGAAAAGGGTTGCAATGCGGATTTGATAATTTTACAGGCCGCAGATACTGTTGAAGCTTTGCGTTTAAAAGCAAACCGGCTTTTTGTTATTCGACGTGGAGAAATTATCTCCAGTTGCGTCCCACTTGAAGCGAATTTAAATCTACAAGGTCGTCCTAAAATTCAAAATTATTTATTTCAATAAACTTCAATTCCGAGTTCTTTAAAGGTACTTTCTAATTAGGTTTCAGTCAATTTTGATTTTTTTTGAGATACACTTATTGAGTAGATTGTGAGTGTCAGGTAGTCTGTTGGTCTGAATCTAGAGGCCACAGATTTTAGCCAGACAAGTCTTGTTTTACTTCCTTCTTATTCAGTTCAAAACTGCGATTTTTTCGAGAATTGGTGTTCTTTTGATCTCTAATTCATCCTATGACATAAAGTGAGAGGAAGGGAGTGAATATTCTTCCAATGAAATGAGGTTATAACTCCCCTTATGGTCTAACTCCCTTCCAAAAAATTTTTTCCTAAATTACTTAATTTACTTAGTTACCTCTTGTTCATCTTCTAGAATGGAAATATCTTCTCGCTGGTCAGCAATTAAACCAATTTTGATGAGCAATATTTTCCCATTTATGTATAATGCGAAACAAATAATTCCCATAATGAGAATAGAGAATATTTCAAAAAAAACACTTAAAATCACTTCCATACAAGATACTTCCCCTTTACTTTTCAAACTCTAAAGAAATTTCACCATCAATCACTTCTGTTTTGAGGAATGAAGGTCGGGAAATTGAATGTTTATTTTGGACAATCCATCTAGCTTCCAGCAATCCAGATTTAGTCTCCAATACTTTCTTTAAAAGTTCTTGTTCATTCTCAAAAACTTCCTCTATCATAGAACTTTCAGATTCACCTTTTCCGTTGATTTCTCCATCAAAAGTACGGAGTAAAAAAACTTTATTAACTTTCCCATACTCAAGTCTCACGGTTCGTTTTGTCCTTCTATAAGGTGATGTGAAGTATAAATCTCTCATTTTTTTGCGAAATAAATTATAGAAAATCTTGTAAATTCGAAATTAATAAAAAATTGCAAAGTATTGCCAGTAATTTCAAGAATTTAATATTACCCAATCAGAATTAGAAAATCTTGGAAGTTTAAAAACAAAAACATAAAGAACAAAATAACACCTAAGATTACAAAAGTTCTCATGCGAAATTTTTCTTTAAATTAAATTTCAAAGACCTGGAACCTATGTATCACATTTGAGTTTTATGAAATTTAATCTACCTAACCCAGGAGTTTTTTCCAAGATATTTTTTATCCTCTGAAAAAATAGATTTTTTTTGATTACCCTCCAATTGTTTCTCTCACAATACTATGAACTAAACATACACCACATACTAACGGGGTTAAGAAGAAGGACAAAACAAAGGAATAGTAATTTAAATCTCATTTTCGCAAATTTAATTTGTTAAACATTTTGGATGAGCCAAAACCTGGATAGAAACTTTCTAAATTTAATCTATCCCTATTCTTGACTATTTTTTGAAAAACGACACCTTCAATTTTTTCATAACCTAAAGTGATTTTTTCAATCAATATCATTCCATTATTTTTATAAAACTTTTTAGCTATTAAAATATTAGTAGTTACGTAAAGATAGATTTGACCAGATGCATAAGGTTAAAGGCTAAAAAATAAAAAATTGATTAAGGAGTTTAGCTGTACTCCCGCCACGCACTGTAGAAAAAATTTGATTGAGGAGACAATCTAACTGATCTTATTTTATTTTTTTAACAATTTTGTGAGATTCACAATTTCAGATAAATTATTTTTTTATCTTTTTTAATTTTTCCTTTAATTTTTCCAATTTTTCCTTTTTCTCTAAAGTTTTTTCCTTAATTGACTTTAGATCTACTTTTTCAAGACTGGTTGAGGAACAGCCCGCAAAAATAAATAGAACGACTCCAGTGAAAAATAAGAATTTTATATTAATTTGTGAGAAATGACTTTTTTTATACATAGTTTATCTTTATGGGGTTCAAAAAAATTTATTATAGATCATTTTTTCGCAATTTCACAACCAATACAAACAACGTAATCTATAAGGTTATCAGTCAAAACTGTTACATATTTTTTAGGTATTTTTTTCTGAACGTTTTTCATTTAGTTGTATGGTTTTTGGTGCAGGGCATATGAAAGGTTTTTCGAAATCGTTATAAAAGAGTAACAAAAAAACACTTTATTATACTAAAATTGAAGAAAATTATGTTACATCCTCAATAATCTAAAATTTTACAACCCGTTGGTCGTGAATGTCAGTAAAAATTTTTGAAAAGGGATATTAATTTGAATGAATTTGTTTAGGAAAAGACTTAGGAAACATTGGTTTGGTTCCATATATGCACATCTCTGACATTGTATTGGAATTTTCTTTATTAAGGAAAAAATGGACAGAATAATATTGACCTTAACGGTTTATTCATATTTTTCATTCTTTCATCAATGGAATCAGTTCTTGCTAACCTTAATTTGATAGTTGAGAAAAGAGATGAAAGGTAAATGTAAAAATTGTAAAGAATGTGGAGGAGAAAATGTTAATCAATAAAAATGATGTGGTAAGTGTCGTACCAATACGGAATTTCGATGGCGGTTATATGAAAAAGACGTATTCGGAACTGATAGATGAAATTTCAGCAGATGAAATTGATGAACTTTATTTTTTTTTGGAAGAACTA
>CAZOTX010000257.1:0-3177 GCA_964582835.1 uncultured Pseudomonadota bacterium
CCACGAAAACGTGCACGATGATCCCTTAGCAAATTGCCAAATGATGATTCATATCGCCAGAGTGAACCTTCATATCGGTTTCTAGCTGTAGAAATGCGTTTTCGTCTTAATCGTTTTGCAGTTTGTTCTAAATTTTCATTAATTTTTTTAGCTTTATTAGCAGCCAAAACATCTTTAGGAGGTTTTGGCTGCTGTCTTGATGGTACACAACCAACGAGATTCAGAACCAAAAATGTAGCCAGAAGCCAATGAAATAAATCTGAAAATGGAATTAACAATCTAGTCACTTAAAAAAATTATTGGTGAAAGCTCTGTTTTAGAAATAATACTAATTTAATTTACCAGCACAATATTTTTAGTTTTGACAGTTGCAAATACTACAATTTTACTGTCTGAGTTTTTCACGGGAATTCGTTCACCTTTAATGCCTTTGGCTAATGAAATACCGGGCGCGGAAAGACGTATAAACGGCGTTTCGTAAACAATTTGCAGCCGATCACCTGTTTTCACGAGTGGCGGTTCTGCAATCGTGTTTCCTTGGATAGATTCGCTAGGATTGATTGTACGTGTTGATATTTTTCCAATTATCTTTCCTTTGTCTGTTACATATTTACGAGGTATCCGATCCACATTCTTGCGAACTTTTAACAAATCTGACTCCTCAATTATATGGTTACGTTTGATGGTATTACGTGCAACATAAACTTCTTTGTATATTTTTAAGTATGTCCTTACAGGGACTTTCCTGACTACTTTCCCATCAACGCTAAACTCAATCTCAAACGTACGGTAACCGCCTTCTTTTTTGTAATTCCCTTTGGAAGTAATTACATAGCTTACCTGTCCACGTGGCAGAAAAATATCTTTTATTTTTGCCAGCAAACGAGGTTTAAAGTCAGAAAAAATATTTGATTCTTTAATGTGATTCAGTACAACCTGCTCTATGTCATTGCCTGATATTTTGAGCGCTGCACGCTGTATGCTTGTTGCATTTGATCCGGGAAAAACAAATCTCTTAATGTTTACTCTGTGGGAACGTAAGCGTGAGAGAATCAGAGATCGGGTAACTGTTAATTTTCTTCCTGGAAGTGGGGAACGTCCAATGACAGCTTTAGATAGTCTGTCCAACAGTGTTGAATCTTCACCTTCTAGCTGTGCAATATCACCGAGTTGATACTTATCAGTGTTGATGACGGAAGATTGTGGAAGGAAAATTTTGATTTGTTGTTTTTCAGCAAAAATTTTTTCGTTGGAAAATACTTCTTCGGAAAATAAAAAAAATAACGACAAAAATAAAATGTAAAGATACGGGAATGGTCTCAAAGCTATACCTTTTGTTATAAATACTAAGTGTATTAATGATGGCATTTTATATGAGGATACTATGGCAAATTGGTATAGAAAATTTTTTAAATATTATTTATTCGACAAAATGTTCTTTGTAAAATAATTACCTGACCAGATTGTTAGTATTTTTAAGCATCTCATCGGAAGATTGTATGGCTTTGGAATTTACCTCGTATGCCCTCTGAGCAGTGATCATATTTACCATTTCTTCAACAAGTGACACATTTGAACGTTCTAAAAATCCTTGTGTTAGAGATCCCATGTTACTGGATCCAGGAGAATCGACTATTGCATTCCCGGATGCAGGAGTTGAAAGATAAAGGTTTTTGCCAATTGGAGTAAGGCCTGTTGGATTCTGAAAACGTGCTAACTGAATACTACCTAGTGCTTCTGGCAAGTTTTCATCTCGCAAAAATATTGATACAGTACCATCTAAACCGATTTGAACTTTTCTGGTATCTGCTGGAATATTAATTTCTGGATCCATCAGCATTCCGTCATTTGTCACCAAGCGGCCCATTCCGTCTATATTGAAGTGGCCATCTCTTGAATATGCAATGATTCCATTTGGTTGTAGAATTTGAAAAAATCCCATTCCATCAATACTTAAATCTAAGTCATTACCTGTATTTTCCATGTTGCCCTGTGTGTGGACCTTATCTATGCTGACGTACTTAACTCCATGTCCCACATGTATTCCGACTGGAACTTGGGTGGAAATCGAAGATGGTACTCCTGCACTGCGTTCATTGTAATATAGCAAATCCTGAAACTGGACCTTACTCTTTTTAAAACCTGTGGTGTTGACGTTTGCCAAATTGTTGGCAGTTGTATCGATGTTTCTCTGTTGGGCCTGCATTCCAGTTGCAGCTGTATAAAGTGAACGCATCATAAGCGTAAAACTCCTATTTCAGGTTATTAGAATTGGGTTTAAATTTGTTTAAATTTCAATTTATGCTTGAACCATACTGATTGCTTTCTCATCTAATCTGTCTATTCTTGAAAGAGCCTTGTGTACCGATTCGTAGGCTCGTGTTGCAGTTATCATGCGGGTCATTTCGAGCATACTGTTCACATTTGAATCTTCAAGCATTCCTTGTCGGATTTTGATTCCATCTGAAGCAATCGGCAAATCATTGCTATTGGCAGGAGCAAAAAATCCCTGTCCCAATTTTTGCAAATGGTCCTGATTACGGAAACGTGCCAGACGGAAGCTATCAGTTATTATTCCATCAACGCTAAGCTGTCCATTCTCACTGACATCAATTGAACCTTCTTTAATAGTGATTGCGCCATTTTTACCCAAAACTGGATAACCGTCATTTGTAACAATACGACCTGTTGAATCGAGTTGAAAATTACCGGCCCGCGTGAAACGCTCACCCTGAGGAGTAGAAATTGTGAAAAAACCTTCGTTTGAGATTGCAAAATCAAGATTGTTTCCTGTAGAACGTATTCGTCCTGGTTCGAAATTCTTCCCTACCTCATCTACAACAACAGCAGATTTGTCCATTCCTACATAGTCATCAAGATATTCATGAGACAAGAAACGCTCTTCCAGTGATTCCGGAGCAATGCGTTGGACGTTGGAAAGGACCTCCCTGAAAGACGGCTGATCTTCCTTGAAACCGACTGTGTTGACGTTTGCCAGATTGTTTGAAACAGTTTCCATTTTATGCTCTATAACACCTGCCGCCTGAACAAGGCTGGTAATGCCACTCATAAATTTTCCGAATATAGTAGTTTTTTGTTTTGTATGAACTTTTAGATGCTTTGATCAAAGCAAGCAACATACCAGAACGACTGTTGATTTTTGCATTAGAGTTGATG
>CAZOTX010000258.1:0-3168 GCA_964582835.1 uncultured Pseudomonadota bacterium
GCGGTAGAACATTCTTGTCCTCCGGACTGATTGACGAAGCAAAAGTAGAAGCAATCAGATTGATGGAAAACTTGTCCCCCTTCGTTGAGCAAGGAATCCCCATTGTAGGGATGGAGCCCTCTTGTGTGTTTACTATCAAGGACGAAATTCCGTCTCTGATTCCTGGGTTAGAATCACAAAAACTCGCCGATCACATTCAATTGTTGGAGCAATATCTGATGTCTGAAAATAACGCAGGACGTCTTAAACTAAAATTCCGACCGGCAGAACCAGCAAAGGTTCTATTACATGGGCACTGCCACCAAAAGGCATTTGACGCGTTCGACAGTACTATCAAGTTGATGGAAAGCATTCCAGGAATTGAGGTCGAGACTATTCTTTCGAGCTGCTGCGGAATGGCAGGATCATTCGGTTATCAAGCAGAAAACTACGATATTTCAATGAAAATGGCAGAGCTCTCGCTGTTACCAAAAATCCGAAATGCCCCAGACGACGTAAACATAGCATCCTGCGGAACAAGTTGTCGTCATCAGATTGAGCATGGTTCCGGACATTCCGTAAAACATCCAATCAGTATCCTGCGAAATCGATGCTTGATGTAATATTTTTTCTTGTCTTTAAATAACATAACAATGATTTGCTTGACTTACTAAATTCGGATTGATCTCACTACTTAGTGCCACAGGTTCTTTATTATTTGACCAAATCAAAAAATTTTGGTAGCTTTCAAAGGATATTTTTTTTAATTAAGGTATTCATTGCTTGACGTGTACCTTCTGGACGATAGGGGATATCAGCGAGTTCAAGCCCCATTTCGATTGCCCCCAAGGTTCCAAGTAACATTGCTTCATTAAAATATCCAAGATGGCCGATACGAAATGTCATACCTTTGTGGCGACCAAGCCCATTACCGAGAGAAACATTGAAACAATCTAGCACTTTTTTTCGAAAAACATCCGCATCATGTCCTTGTGGCATTACGACAGTAGTGACAGAATTGCTAAATTCACTTGGATTGATTGCATTTAACTCAAGACCCCAAGCCTGTACAGCGGAACGAGTTGCTTCCGCTAGTCTGCGGTGTCTGGAAAATACCTGATCAAGTCCCTCTTCCAATAACATCTTTATGGATTCTTGCAGCCCGAAAAGTAAATTGGTTGCAGGGGTGAAAGGAAAGACTCCCTCCTTGTTAACATTGAGCATACCATGCCAATCCCAGTATGAACGTGGCAGCTTTGCTTCTTCAGTAGCTATAAGAGCCTTTTTGCTGATTGCATTGAAGCTCAAGCCAGGAGGAAGCATTAACCCTTTCTGTGAGCCACCCACAGTCACATCCACTCCCCATTCATCATGACGATATTCAATTGAACCCAAAGATGAAATTGTATCCACAAATAAGAGGGCAGTGTGCTTAGTATGATCTATAGCTTTTCGAATTGAGAGAATGTCTGAGGTGATGCCAGTTGAGGTATCGTTGTGAACCACACATACAGACTTTATAACATGCTCCTTATCTTCTTTTAGCACCTGCTCGATTTTCTCTGGCTTAACACCCTCCCTCCAGTTTCCAGGAATAAGTTGAGCATCAAGAGTCAACTTCTCTGCCAACTTGTGCCATGTGCTCGCAAAGTGACCTGTGTCGTACATCAAAACCCTATCTCCTGGTGATAGAGTGTTGACAAGTGCCGCTTCCCATGCACCGGTACCAGAAGCCGGGTAGATTATAACAGGTTCTTTCGTCTGGAAAATTTCTTTAATTCCTTCCAGTACTTCTAAACAAAGTTTCCTGAACACAGGACCCCTGTGATCAATTGTAGGACAAGCAATAGCACGAAGTATACAGTCCGGTACATTAGTCGGTCCGGGAATTTGCAAAAAATGACGACCACTTTGTAGTAATTCCTTCATTTCCTCTGGGTAGTTTTATAAAGGGGGAAAATTTATTTCCAAGTTATTAATTTCGAGATCATTTGTTATTTACAGATATTGTGGCTATCAGATACTATGAAAACTCGGGGTTATATCTAATCATCAACTTTTTCAGATCTTTGTTTTTTCTCATAACTTTTGAAAAACACACTAATAATTATTTTTCATTCAGACCTAAAATTATCACTTATTGATTATTAGTTCTTTCAGAAATTTATCTTTGAAAACTTTTTGCCAATAACAAATCTGAAGATTACTTTTTCTAAACGATCACTGGCTACCAAATGCAAAAACATGCACTCTCTCCTTTTCTTCAAGATGAGATGATTATTGTACTGTGACAAAAGGGGAGTAGTATATTCTATTCCGGGAGTAGACACCATAAATATGGGCTACTAGATCTCTGTTTATAATGGCAACACAAATTGGTTCTGGTTTGCCCATATCAGGAACAAGTAGTTATAGTTACTGGTCTTGAGATAAAAAATTTATACTATCCTGACAATGGCTCAAAACTATTGTTAAAAAGGCAGTAGTAGATAAGTCCTTCTCCAATCAGCTTTGTAACCCTAAGGGGAATTAG
This sequence comes from uncultured Pseudomonadota bacterium, assembly GCA_964582835.1. Taxonomy (GTDB): domain Bacteria; phylum SAR324; class SAR324; order SAR324; family NAC60-12; genus Arctic96AD-7. Next base: position 2,513 of record CAZOTX010000258.1, read on the forward strand.
AATCAAAATTCATTCAGGTGGTAATAAATATTTCTCTTGCACGTCGACTGGTCCAATAAGGGTCTTCAAAAAACTTTCCATCTGAATTATTTCCTTCTTAGTTAGAAAAAGTGGTTTCAATTCGGACTGTCCCAATTTTGCTTCCGGTGGACTATTATAAAATTCGAGCACTTCAACAAGTGACGGAAATTCCCCACTGTGCATATACGGTGCAGTATTTGAAATATTGCGTAGGGTTGCTACCTTAAACCTTCCCAACAATTCTGAACTATCTGTTTGCATGTATTCCAGTTCCGCACAGTCTCCCTCCCCAGCATCACTAAATGAGCCAAGGCAGTTGAACTCATCCGCACTAACAGCTTTCACTCCATCCGCCCTACCAAGGTCTGGATCATGATTTGGCGAAGAAGGAACACCAGTATTGTGAAAATCGTTGTTAGTGAACAGAGGTCCGTTATGACATTGAATACAATTTCCCTTACCAATAAATAGCCGTAATCCAGCAATTTCACCATCGCTGAACGTATTGGCTAACCCCTTCCCATTACCATTTAAGACATCTTCTACATATCGATCGAAACGAGACGGCCCCGGGAGAATTAACCTTTCGTAGGCAGCAATGGCCTTTCCCATATTGGAAAAAATGCGCGAGATCA
>CAZOTX010000259.1:0-3154 GCA_964582835.1 uncultured Pseudomonadota bacterium
CAGACCGAATGCTCAAAGGTTGTGGTAACTTTGCAGTTAACCAACCATGGATAGTGATAGCAATCAGTGCACTGATCGCTTTGATGTCTTCGTTCGGTGCCGCTCAACTTCGTTTTTCACATAATCCAGTGGCTTGGCTGCCTGATAACCACTCTCTGAGAAATGCCACCGATGCAATCAACGATCATATGAAAGGCAGCGCGGCCATTGAACTTGTAGTAGAACGGGATGAGGAAAATGCGGTCAAAGATCCAGAATTCATAAAACGTCTTGATGAGTTCAATCGTTTTTCCGAAGGTACAAAATATAGCAAGATTTCTGTAGGGAAATCCTCTTCCGTTGTCGACGTAGTTAAGGAAATCAATCAGGTACTTAACGAAGATAGAGAGGAATTTTATCGGGTGCCCCAAGATCGAGAAATGATTGCCCAGGAACTTTTGCTGTATGAAAACGGAGGAACTGACAATCTCGAAAATTTGGTTGATACAAGTTTTAAGAAGGCACGTGTTACCGTAAAGACAACTTGGGTGGATGCCAATCAATATACGGGACTACTGCTAAAGCTGGAAAAAAAGATTAAGGAAATGTTCGGGCAGGAAAAGTCATATTTTGTCACTGGTCTAATTCCGATCATGGTCAAAACAATCACCTTTCTTATGGAAGGTATGTTGATTAGTTATCTCATCGCTGGAATTGTGATTACAATACTGATGATAATCCTGCTCGCTGATTTACGGTTAGGACTCTGGAGCATGATCCCCAATTTTTTGCCGATTCTTGCTGGGTTGGGTGTGATGGGGATGCTAAATCTTCCTCTGGACGCGATGTCGATTCTAGTAGGTAGCATTGCAATTGGACTTGCTGTCGACGATACCGTGCATTTCATGCACAATTTTCGTCGTAATCAACACATTTATCAGAATGTACAGGTGGCTGTGGAAAAAACACTTACTTCAACTGGACGAGCTATGCTTCTGACCACTATCGTTCTTTCAGCAGGTTTTTTTATCTTTATTTTTTCGTCGATGAACAACCTAATATCTTTTGGACTGATTACAGGATTGACTATAATCATCGCGCTGCTTGGCGATATACTCATGGCCCCGGCAATGATGGCTTTGATCTACAAAAATAAGACTTCCAACAAAAAAAGGAGACACCATGATGTTCAATAAAATAATACCAAAGACAATCAGTATTACCATTTTTAATATATTAATTTCAGGAACCCTTATGCTTCCAGAAAAAGTACTTGCCCTCACTGGCAGAGAAATCATGAAAAAAGTCTATGACCGCGACGAAGGTGATAGATCTATTTCAGAAATGGAAATGATTTTAATTGATAAAAAAGGTAAGAAACGAGTTCGCAAGCTTAAGACTTTTGGAATGGAGCAAGGCAAAGATTCGAAGAGTTTGATGTTTTTTATCTTTCCTGCAGATGTAAAAAATACTGGATTCCTGACCTACGATTATGATGAGTCTGGGAAAGACGATGATCAGTGGCTTTTTCTCCCGGCATTGAAAAAAACTAAACGAATTGCGTCTAAGGACAAAAACGGTAGTTTTATGGGGTCAGATTTAAATTATTCTGATATGACTTCTCCTGACCTTGATCTATACGATTATACTTTAATGAAAGAAACCGAAGTCAAGGGGGAAAAAGTCTGGCAAATAAAGGCTGTTCCAAAAAATAAAGATGAAGCCAAAAAAACTGGTTACAGCAAGTCAGTGGTTTTCATTCGACAGGATAATTTCGTGATGGTACGTGGTGTACGCTGGGTATACAAGAAAAAGCGAAACAAGTATCTGGATGTACGTAAATTAGAGAAAATTGAGGGTATATGGGTTTCAACAGAGATGCATGTGACCACAAAATCCGGCAAAAAAACCCTACATAAAACCATCATGAAACAAAAAAATATCCATTTTAATCAAGAGGAAGTTAATGAAAAATTGTTTTCGATCCGTAGATTGGAGAAAGGGCTATGAATAGACACAAATTCAGTGAGTCTAGAATTTTTTTCAAAGTGTTGTTTCATAATTTTAGAGTTTCACGGTTATCTAGAATTTTATCAAAACCACGGATTACGTTTTTGTTAGCTTCTTTCTCGATTTTAGTACTTAATATTTGTTTCTCCAAGCATGCAGTGTCACAGGAAGATTCTGAAGATGCTGAACTGGAACAAGTCCTTTCTGGCTTTGACGAAGAAAATTCAGCTGAGATGGATGATGACGTTCTTCCTGGATTTGATGATGAAGAAGAGGAATCTGAAACCAGTGAAGAAAGCGAATCATTAGCTAGAAAGGAAAGCTGGAGCAGTCTTTCCGGAAGTACCGGATTGAGCATCAGTTACAGTTATGTCAAAGGAGTGCCAGCAGATAAAACAGAGGCGGATTGGAGTGGCTTGACAAAACTGCGCCCTTTTCTTTCTTTGACATGGGATGCAAAACTTGGTGAAAATTGGAAAACCAGGATTTCTGGAAAAGCATTTTACGATTTTTCTTTTGGTATGAAAGAGAGAGAAAATTTTTCTAAGGAAGTTCTGAATGAGTTGGAAAAGGAAGCTGAGTTTCGAGAAGTATTCATAGAGGGCAGTCTGTTACAAAATTTGGATATAAAGCTTGGGAAACAGATTGTGGCTTGGGGAGTAGCGAATAGTTTACGTGTAGTTGATGTTCTGAATCCGATTGATAATCGAGAATTCGGAATGACTGACTTAGAAGACACTCGCCAGCCAATTAGTATGACACGGATTGATTATTTCATCGGAGATTTGAAACTGGAAGCGGTAGTGGTTCACCAAATAAAATTTAATAAAGCTTCTCCCTTTGGAAGTGACTTTAATCCTGCTACTCAGAGAATCAATGAAGTAATTCCAGAAAGTTCTTATGAAAATTCAGAACATGGTTTGGCTTTGATTGGAATTTTTAGCGGCTGGGATGCGTCTTTACATTGGGCACAGTATTTTGACGATACCGCCCATTTTAAAATTAGCAGCATAACTATTGTTCCGGGAGTGGGAGTAGTTCCAACCTATGAACTATTCCATAGCCGTCTCACTATGGCTGGAATGACTGTAAGTATTCCTTCCGGAAATTTCTTATGGAAAGCTGAAGCAGCTAAATTGAAGGGGATGCAGTTTGCAAATGTGTT
>CAZOTX010000260.1:0-3143 GCA_964582835.1 uncultured Pseudomonadota bacterium
GCTGTTGCAGCAGTTGCAGTACGTTTTGTGGCAACTGATTCGCTTGAGCCTGCATTGATTGACTAGCTGATAGCATAATCTGGTTTCCAGTTAATTTTGACATCTCAGCGGCCATATCAGTATCTCTTATGGTTGACTCACCGCGGGTAATGTTTTCTTCTGCAACTCTAAGAGAATTCAGATTACTTTCAACTGTATTTTTTTGGAAAGAACCAATTTCTCCTCGCAAAACAGATATTTCGTCTATAGCCTTTTCGATAAGTCTGCCTGAGTCATCGGCACTTTGTTTGCTAGTCACATCGATATCAAATAAACTTCGAAAACCACTTCCATTTTCCAAACCTAGTGCCAAATTATTTGTACGAATGTTTTGTAATGAAAACCCTTTATCCGTACCAGGCTTAGTTCCAAGACTAATGTTCTTTGTCTGTTGCGAAATGTGGACATAGCCTTCTGTCTTTGGATTATTTGGAGAACCAACAATCTCATCCTGTGTTTCTTCAACAAATTCTGTTCCTATAACTTCACCTTGCTCATTTTTAACAGGTACTTCCTTTAGCCCAATCGAACGATCATATTGTATGGTTATTCCTTGAGCTGGGGATGAATGTTTTATTGCTGTAAGAAATTGTCCATTACCAATAGTATAACTGTCTCCTATTTTTCCGGCTACATTCAATCCCGGTATTGATGTCTCAGCAACATTTGAATCTTTAGTAAGTAAACCTGAAATATTAGTTGTGGCTGAAAAACTAGGATCTGCACCAAAAGATTTATGACGAATAAAAAATGTTTTTTCTGGAGTTTCAAATGCCTCCAAATCTAAACCACTCCCTGCAATTGCTTCTTTAATTGTATTTATAACAATTGAACGTATTATTGCTGAAGCTTCTTCTGCCGGGAATCGCGTAGGATCTTTTTTATAATTGGATAAAACTTCTTCAATATTTTCTTTAACTTTCCCAAACCTTGTGTCTACTTCAACGTTTCGGCCACCCTCACTTAGTAATATTTTAACCCCTTTACCAATATTATGAACAGTTAGAGGTACTGAGCCTCTAATATATGGTTGTGTTGCTACTTGTGTAATATCAACTTCATATCCCTCCATTGGAGAAGCACCCGTCCAAGTTTCAGCACTAACAAAACGTATGTTATTGCCTACAGAAGCACCATTTGCTCCCATACTACCATCGAGCAACATACTTCCGTTGAATTCAGCTGTTTTCACAATTCGATCTAAAGTACTAAGCAAGTGCCTCACTTCATCTTGATCTGCAGCAAGCATCGAATCATCATTAACTGCTTCGTTTGCCGCATGAACTGACAATTGCTTCAAACGTATCAAAATGTTGCTAATCTCGCTCAAAGCCCCCTCTGCAGTTTGAAACATAGCTATAGAACTTTCATTGTTGCTATAAGCCTGCCTCAATCCTGCAATTTGTCCTCTCAATCGTTCTGAAGCTATTAGCGAAGCCGGACTATCAGCACCGGTGTTTATCTTTGTTCCAGAACTCAATTTTTCAATTGAGCTTCTAACGTTTTTTAAATTGTTATCTGAATGACGTAAAGTATTCAAAGATGTAGCATTACTTCGAATTCTCATGTTGTTCTCCTATTATTAATCTAAAATTAGGCCCGCGTTGTAATTAGCAATGTTTTTAGCATGCGGATAAAACCCTTGTCATGCTTTTCGGCATTCTTTTAAAAAACTTTAAAGCAATTTTGAAAATATTGGAAATACACTCAATTTTCTCATTTTTCAGGCATAAGATTTACTATAATTCTATCTGCCAACAACATTCCCCATGAGGTCAAACAGAATTTATTACCATTCCAAAATGCACGACCATCATCGCAAAGTTCTTGTAGATAATCTAACTGTTGTTTTTGTAAATCCAATCCAAAAAGTTCCTCCCATTCCCTAAAATTAATCCCTTCATTTTGACGTAAACTAAGCATTAAAAATTCTACTGCCTGTTGTCTGACTGTAAGTTGCTCTACAAATTCAGTTGGCCACATATTTTTTCTAATATTTTGAAGGTAAACCATCACAGACTTAACATTTCCCCAACGGGTTTTCCTGTGGTAGGAGTGTGCTCCAACCCCAAACCCCAAATATTCATTACCAGACCAGACCAGCAAATTTTGTCTGCCTTCGTAAGTTTTTTTAGAAAAATTGGACACTTCATACTGAAATAATCCTGCACTTTCTAACCTGTTTGTCGCCCACAAATACATTTCCTCAAATTGTTCAATATGTTCAACTACCCAGTTTCGGATTTGTAAATTTTTTCCAAAAGGAGTCTGTTCATGAATTTCTAGCCCATATAATGAAATATGGTAAGGATCGTATGTTAGTGCTTCCTCTATATCATTTTTAAACATAACAATACTCTGTTCAGGAATACCAAACATTAGATCAAGGTTCCAATTATCAAATGATGAATTTGCTATGACTGAAATAGCATTGTGCAGTTCACTAACAGAATGACAGCGCCCCAATTTTTGAAGAGTTGAGGCCTGAAAACTCTGTCCTCCCAGACTAAGGCGATTGACCCCAACATCCGCAAGCCCACTAAGATACTCCTCGTTTAAATCATCTGGATTTAATTCAAAAGAAATTTCAATTTGATCAGAACATCTAAAATTTTCTCGAATTTTTTTAAGTACTTTAGACACTTCCTCTATCGTAAGACAAGAAGGTGTTCCTCCTCCAAGATAAATTGATTCTAGAAAATTTTGCTCACAAATTTTTTCTTCATGGTCTTTATTTTCAATATCTATTAGCATTTTTGCACGTTTGTCAATTTCCTCCATCAGACCCCTAATATATTTTTCATGCATTTTTGCTCGGTCACGACGTACAGTAAAGGAGCAAAACGGACAAATTGTGCGACAAAAAGGGATATGAATATATACCGCTAGTATCGGACTTCGTTTTTTTTGCATAGTTTCAGATATTTACAATTATTTTTGCTAAATATATCAGATTACTAATTGTTTATATTTGATTTAATAGAAGATCTTTTTTATTGATTTTATGAACCAGATAAATTAAATTATGATACATATAAATTTATTAAATTCCTTGATCTGTCATCATATTTTTAATGGACATAAAAATAGTTGCGGTTATCAAA
>CAZOTX010000261.1:0-3143 GCA_964582835.1 uncultured Pseudomonadota bacterium
GTTTGATGATGTAATTGTTTTTTCATTTCCGACTACAACAAACTTATTGTTACCGAAAACAATTCCCCACAGATATTCATCTGTAGTCCCGTTATCAGTTCTTGTCCAAGAGTTAGTATCTGTCGAAGTAAGTATTGTGTTATTATCTCCTACAATTACATATGTGCCATTCCCATATGCTATTTCCTTTAATTTGCTTGAAACTCCAGATGTTTTGTTATCCCATGTGATTCCATCTGTTGAGGTCATAATAAATCCATTTTCACCAACTCCAATAAATTTTTCGTTTAGAAATCTAACATCAAAGGAATCATAACTTGTTGGGGCAGTTTGCAAATTCCATGAAGAACTATCATTGGAAATAAGGACAGTCCCGTCAAACCCCCCAACGACATACTTAGAATTTCCAAATGCAACCCCTCTTAAAGTCTTTGTTATTCCAGAATCATTACTACTATTCCAAGATTCTCCATCAGTAGAAGTTAAAATTGTCCCACTAACTCCAACTGCTATGTATACATCATTAATCAATGATATTTCCCAAAGTCTATTACTTGTTCCTGAAGTTTTACTGTCCCAATTTGTTCCATTTTCAGAAGATTTATAAATTAAACCATTATTTCCTACAGCAATGAATTCGCCAAATGTTTTACCGCTGGTAATACCTCTAAAACTTATTGATGACTGAATTGTAGATGTATTCCAACTTGTAGTATCATATGATTGACTTGCATTACCCCAACCAGCAATTACCCATATAGGAAAAGTTACTTTTTCTTCTTTTCTATCACCTAAACAAGAACCTAAAAAAAATAGATATAAAAAATATAATAAATTTTCTTTTAATTCGAATAAAAAGTTGGTTCATATTTATTGGAATTTAATTTGTCAAATCTAAAAAATTTAAGATAAGGATTTTTGAAAAATTTTAGTAAAAAAGTATCACCATTTTGAAGTAATACGATTCCTTTTCTTTTCAAATTCATTTTCATTAATTGTCCCTGAATTAAGCAATTCCTGCAAAAGTTTGAGACTTTCCAAATCTTCCTTTTCATCTCTAAGTAATTTTTTCTTTATGTACGAATAGATTAAAATTATCGAGAGAAAAATAATTATTGGTAGGAGAAGGTATTCGGTCATGAATGATTCCTGAGACATTGTTTGGAAGTGATACTGGTAATCTTTCTGAAAATCCATAGAACTATTTTGCATTTTAAGGAAAAACCAATTTATAACATCAATTAGTTTGTTTTACAAGAATGTGGAAAGGTTGTGGAGTTGTGCCTGACTTGTGAAGGATTAATGGTGCTTACTAATAGGAAATGAGCTGAGTGAGCTCGCAAGGACAATTAGTGTTTGAGTAACTGATTATGTTTACATTTTAAAATTATTACTAATGTATAAACTTCAAATGACTTTTGCAATTTTCTTTGCAATCTGAGTTCCCAAAACCTTTAACAATTATTTTACCTTTTACGTCAGTATTAAAAGCGCATTCACTAAGTTCTGATTTAGTAACTTTAATTATTTTAGTTTTCTCAATTGCTAAAAAATAATCGATATGCCAAAAAAGATTCTTCTCCATTGAAAAATGTCTTGTTATTCTTGTATTTATATTTCTTTTTGCAGAACCAGTGTATACATATGTTCCATTTGGGAAGAGGAAAAAACCTAGTTTTCCAATTTGGATTTCTATGTTTTGAGATAAATGTATAAAAAGTTGGTAAGATTGCATAGTTCAAATCATTATGCTTATACGGATTTTTACAAGTACGAGAATTCTACTTGGATGGTGTATGACTTTTGAATAATTGGTGGGAAATGTCAATCACTCAATTGAGCGTGTAACTTACTTTTTTAGTTTTGTTATTGTTAGGTTGAAAAATTTTTTGTGTGAGTGTTTTTTTTGATGGAATTATAACCTTCTATATATTCCACGTACATATTTCCCTTTAATATTCCCTTTCTTGTTATAGAGGGTTCCATTCCATTCTTTCCCTTCCTTATATTCCCCTATATATTTTTGTCCTTTCCATACTCCTTTTCCAAACCATGTACCTTGACCGTGGTATTTATTCTCCTTCCATTCACCAACATACTTACTTCCATCTTTAAAAGTGTATGTTCCTTGACCATGGTATTTATTCTCCTTCCATTCACCAACATACTTGTCCCCATCAGTGTATGTGTAAGTTCCTTGACCATTCCTCTCTCCATCCTTGAAAATTCCCACATATGAACCATCTTCATAAGTTTCAGTCCCTTGACCATTCTTTCTCTCACAGGAAATCAGAAAAAAAGAAAGAAGAAGGATTGAAAAAAAGATAATTAGATGTTTCATAGTTTTTTTAATGAGTTAGTTTTAGCGGTGGGTATTGTTTTTCATCTTTTCCATTAACATAAATTGATATGACTTTACCTTCTTTGTCAAATGTTTCTCCGTTACATTCATTCCCATTATCATATTCCCCTTCAAATTTTCTTCCATCAGACAAACAGTATGTTCCTTGACCATGTGGCCTATCATCCTTGAATTCTCCTACATACTTTCTCCCATCAAAAGAAGTATATGTTCCTTGACCATTCTTATCCCAATCCTTAAATTCTCCTACATACCTATCTCCATCAGGCCAAGTGAATGTTCCTTTTCCATTTGGGTTATCATTTTTCCACTCACCTTCATACATACTTCCATCAGCTAAAGTAATTGTACCTTTACCTTCTCTTTTATGGTCCTTTAATTCGCCCACATACTTTTTCCCATCAGAAAAAATGTAAATTCCTTTACCATGATACTTCCCATCCTTCCATTCACCCTCATACCTACTACCATCAGAATAAGTATATGTTCCTTGTCCATTTTCTTTCCCCCCCTTCCATTCACCTTTATACTTGCTACCATCGGAAAAAGTATATGTTCCCTGTCCATGATATTCCCCATCTTTCCATTCGCCTTCATACTTTGACCATGCACTTTCATATCCCTTGATTCCAAAATGTTGACTAGGATAAAATCCTATCCCTTGACCATGTTCTTTCCCATTTTTCCATCCTCCCTCATATTTGTTCCCATCAGGAACAATGTATGTACCTTGACCATGTTCTTTCCCATCCTTCCATTCGCCTTCATATTTATTCCCATT
>CAZOTX010000262.1:0-3137 GCA_964582835.1 uncultured Pseudomonadota bacterium
TTTTACGAAAAAACCCGATGTGTTGTCCATGTTTCGAACCGTAGTACCACCATTCGTCAGGGGAGGGAGGTGGGTCAGGAATGAATTCAGTGGACAGTAAAATATTACGGGAGATGCTAAGTAAATTTTCTAGTTCAGTTACCGGTTCAACAAATTGCTCAAAAGCCTCAAAACAAGTTAACAACTCAATTTGTCTATTTTTAATTTTAGTATTTTCAAAACCTTGAGCAAACAGATTTTTCCTGTATTTATCCTGCAGTTATTATCAAATCCAATGTCACCCACCAAACGTACAAACACTCTATAACCGCCATCATAGTCAAGAAACAGTCCCTTTTTATTAAAAATCAAAGTTGTGGTCATATTCCCATGCCACAGATTACCCATCATCATGCCTGTATACGAATCATTGATAGGTGAGTCATAAGCTTCCTTCAGCCAATATGGTTCCTCCGTTTGGGCATAGCCACATAAAGAGCATTGAAAATATTTTACTGTATACTTTTTAGCAAATTTTCTGACACGTTAGGACTCGTCTCAGAAATTATTTTTCTACCAGCAGAACAATGTTATGACTACTCTCTTAGAAAAAGAAGTGTTATAAAAGAATTTATAGCTTATTAAATAAATGATAATTTCTATTAATAAATCAATTTAATAGGAAAGTATGAGGTTAATACTTATCGATAAGCAACCACGAAAAAAACTGGATCAAGAATACTTGGGTTCGGGTTTGCATTGATAGTTCGTAAAAATCTAATTAGCTTTCTGTAAAAAAAGCGAAAAATTCTTTTTAATATTATCTTTGGTGTTTTCTCGTAAAATTCTTCAAACCCATAAAATGACATCTTATTAAACCCGGTAGATAATAGGACCTGAGTAAGACTATGCTCTACAAAGCCACTAATGTGAGTAATGTCGTTAAAGTGATGCAAATAACCAAATGGGGATTGAAGGTTTGGAACTTGCAAAATGGCTAATCCATCTTTATTTAACGAGTTACGTATTGCCTCTACAAATTGAATTAACCGTTCTTTGGGTATGTGTTCTAGGACATCTAAGCAAGTTATTATATCGAATTGATTTTGATGGTTTTTAAGCCAAAACTCTGTATCATCTACAAGCTCACAGGACAAATCTAATTTTTTACAAAAATCAACTGTAGAGGGTGAAATGTCAATACCATGGTAATCGTGCCCCCATTTCATCATGCAACTAAGCATTTCACCTCTCCCAACACCTATATCTAGTACTTTTAAAGTAACACTGTTATTGAAATATTTCTTATAATTTAAATCAAATTGGCAAAGTTTAAAATCCGCCTGATGATGTCCATCAAATGAATTATTTATATAATTTTCAAAAATTTCTTGCATTTTATCTTAATCCTAATATAAATATTTGGACATTCAATATTAAACCTTTCGTGATTAAATAACAGTCACAATTTTCAATAATTTTCTTCCAAAAGCGTTATGCCATCCTGTAGGGGCCGGACTAATGGAGCCAGGGCCAGAACACGTTCCCATCTATTATTTTAGGCACTCATCCTAAAAAAGGTGAATCGATTTGGATGCCAATGTCCAATCAATACATCGACGTTTCCAGGATGAATTGTTTTGAGTTGGCCGTAATTATATGTTTTAATTTCATAGAATTTTTCTAAAGTAAGTTTTAGATTCCGACTAATTACATCTGGTGTACTTATTCTGTTGCCTGCCGGATAGACTAGATGAAACCGTTTAATTTCATTTATTAAACGTCTCTAAAGTGTTAAGTAAATTTGTAATTAATAATGCTAAAGTATATTCGATGTTTCCCCATGAACAAGGGGGTATTGAAAATTTCTTTTATAGGCACCAAAAGGATTGAAGGATAAAGTTGTCATCCAAAAAGTTTGACGTGATTTCTTAAAGAATGCAAGTCCTGCATATGATCCAATACCGTAAGAAATGAATGTGGCTACCGCCGCGCCGTTTATGCCATAAATAGGAACCAATAACAAGTTACTTCCTATATTTATAATAGCCCCTATTGCAAGTACATAAAAGGAGTAATGTTGCAAATTCTCAGTCACTAACCATTTGAAACTTGCTACCCCCAAAAAAGTAAATACTCCAGCCCAAATGTAGATTCGGAGCACTGTTGCTGAAGCCTCAAAACCATTACCATAGAGAATAACAATTACCCAGTCAGCAAGAAATGTAGTTGGTATCGCAACTGTAACACTAACCCATACCATCAAATCATAAAGTTTTTGCATACGTTGTTGATACAAAGTATCACTCTTTTGCTTAGATGATATTATGGCTGGAAACAAGGAAGCGGTTATGAGGGAGGGGACGAAATACCATGCTTCACAAAGTTTAACGGCTGCTGAATAAACTCCAACGGCTTTTACATCCAGCATTTCCTTAAGCATGACCTGGTCGATCTTCATGTGCACTGTAACGACCATACCTGCAAAAATTAATGGCCATGAATCTTTCATTAACTTCTTTGCCTGTATCCATCTAAAGAAAAAAAACGGGAACCACTCTATTTTCCAGTGATACACCAGCAAAAACAATACTGCAACTATAACCTGATCCAGCATCAAAGCGAAGGCAAACCAAATAAGTTCTGCCTGGTTCCAAACCAGATAGATTTTGAAAAGGGAAGTTAGGATCAACTGAATTGCTTGTGCACGAACAGCAAATTTAGATTGAACCTGGGATTGAAAATAAAAGTCAACGACATTTGTTGCTTGGAAGAAGAACCCGAATGTTATCAGTGCAATCATCCAGTATGTCTGTTGATCCTCTACTTTATATTTTAGTACTAACGCAATGGCAGTTCCCATTACTAATGTACCAAAGATTTTCAACCAAAATACTGTTCCAAGTAAATTTTTTCGTTGTTCCGGGTACTTTACCAATTCACGTACAAGGATGTCGTCCAATCCAAAAGAAGCCAGTGAACTGAATAACCAAACAAAACTCAGTGTGTAACTCAGTAAACCAAAGCGTTCAGGTCCAAGATAACGAGCGACGTAAACGCCGACAAATAGTAAAACTGCCATCCGTAGCACCCGCTCACCCAAAAGCCATGATGTATTAGAGAAGTATTTGCGAATGCTGGGATGTTGTTTTAGTGTT
>CAZOTX010000263.1:0-3134 GCA_964582835.1 uncultured Pseudomonadota bacterium
TGCTCCTGAAGCATTTGCCAGAGCAATATCGCGAGCCGCACTTTTATCGGCACCTGAAAAGATTCCTTCAATAATCTTCGCACTTTCTTTCGGACTGTCTATCCTAATATTATCCAAATTTCCCTTCTTAAATCCCAACTCACCCGGAGTTACATCATATTCACGAATATTACCGTCACGAAGCTCAACAACATGAGTTGATGCAGTTACAGTCAGCTCGCAAAGTCCATCATCTCCATGAACTACTAAAACACGATTACTCCCTAAACGTTTTAGTGCGAGGGCGATTTTCAAAGTAAGTTCTTTGTTTGGCACACCTATAAGTTGACTTCTCGCAGCTGCAGGATTAGTAAGTGGACCGAGTAAATTAAAGATTGTTGGTATTCCTAGATCTTTTCGAATTGGTCCGGCAAAGCGCATTGCAGGATGATGATTTATCGCATAACAAAAACAAATATCCAATTCCTCAAGACAACTTTCCACTTCATTTAATTCCAAAGAAATATTTACTCCCAAAGCTTCCAAAGCTTCTGCACTTCCACTTTTTCGAGTGTTGCTTCGATTTCCATGTTTAGCTACAATTGCCCCTGCCGCTGCTGCGATGATTGCTGCACATGTAGAAATGTTGAAAGTACTTATTCCATTTCCGCCTGTACTGCAAGTGTCAATCACATTTTTTGGTGCTTCAATTGCTGAAACCCTTTCTCGCATTGCTAGAGCTGCACCTGCCATTTCATCAACCGTCACTCCCTTCGCCTGTAAAAGAGCCAATAAAGCTGCTGCCTGTACAGAAACGGCTTCTTCACTCATAATCCAAAGGGTCATTTCGTGTGCTTCATCAAAACTAAGTTCTTCAGCAGCTAGTAGTTTTTGAAGTATTTCTCTCATATGATTAATTTAATTATTTTCTTTAAGAACACTTTCAGCCCAGATAAGTGCCTCAATCGCAAACATTAACTGATGCTCTTTTCGAGTTAAAAAAGGGTTCAACTCCAGATATTTATACTTGATTTCTGAAGATAATGCCAGTGCTAGGTGACATTGTCCATTTTTCTTGCTTCTTCTCTCTGGAGAAGGTGGACCCGCCATTCCTGTTTCTGCGAGCGCCCAGTGGGTATAGGATTCTTTTTTCATTACTTTAGCCAATTCTTGGACTTGTTTCTCTGATAAGCTCGAACTTGCATCAAAAGTTTGACCCAAAAATAATTTTTGAGATTCCTTACTGTAGAGAATTCTGCCTGCAACAAAATGCTTAGAGGCCCCTGGCTTGCTGCTACAACATTCAGCAATTTGTCCACCTGTACTTGTTTCTAAAACTGCGAAGCGGTGTGCTCCACCTTGTTTTTCCAATTGATCTAGTAATTTGTAAAGTTTATTCGCTGCTTTTTCTAATTTCATTTCTAAATCTAAACAACACAATTGAAGTTCATTTAGGTTTGCAGTTTTCAAATTAAATGTATGTAGGCCATTGTTGTACAAACTATTTTGCAAAATTAGTTTGGCTGCATTCTCTGGTAAAAACGTTTTAAGTTCATGCCCCGCTTGAGTCGCTCTGCGAATAAGAGACGATGAAACTAAAAAATATTTTTGTAAATTTAGAGCTATAGATTTGGTAATGATCTGACTAAATCTTAAAGAAGCTCCGCGTTTTTTCTTTACCAAATGTATAAGTGATTCAAGGTCTAAATCATTTCTAGGCGCAATCAATAAGTGACAATTTTTCTCAATTTCCCTCAAATCCATATTTGTAAAAATTTGTGGATTTAACATGCGTTCAATCAAATCTGAACCGACGATCATTAGCACTTTTTTTGTTCCAGAATAATTTTTTATATGTTCAACAAAACGCAGTGGTCGATTGTGAGATAGTTCAGAGCGAGAAATTGCACAATTATTCTGATTTAATTTTAAGGGTATTCCTGATTCCTCAGCTATTTGTGCAGGCAGAGATTTTACTGGATCAGTCCAGTCCGCCAGTGCACTCCGTAAGATTTCCAGACGTAATGCTGACGTGGGGATTTTTTGGGGTTTCAATGGATCTGGATGTAGTCCGTTCGATAGTAAAAATACAACAAGTTTAGTTTCCGGGAATTGCTGCAAAACGCTTTCAACCAATAACAAATGATGATTACCAGCAGGGTTTGCAGTTAAGGGGAAAAAAATTGTAGACAGTTTGTCCTCAGAAGTTATCGGACGCATGTTTTTAATCTCTACAGAATGCGGGAAGGAGTTAGTTTTCGCTCAGAAAAAGAACACAATTATAAAAAATCAATTCACTTAGGTTAAGCGTTCGGTTACTTTTTTTGTAGTAGTTGCAAATTTAGCATCTTGAGTGTTGCATTTACTGCTGAAATAACCTGATCTGAATCAATTCCGATTGTTTGAAGTCTTTTCCCATTTATCTGCCAGGTGATAATTGCTTCTGTGAGAGCATTTGTTTTTCCCCCTCGAGGAATCCTCACCTGATAATCCACTAACTCTGGAGCATCAAGGTCGGTCAGTTTCAAAATTTTATTAATTGCACTCATAAACGCATCATATCCACCATTTCCACTCCCTGCTTCATGATACTCATTTGAATCAATTTTAATGTGAATTGTGGCAGTAGCTCTTAAATTATATCCACTTGTAATTGAGCAATTTAATAACTCAATACGTTGAGTTTCACTAGTCTCAAGAACATCTGTGATAATGAACGGTAAATCTGCTGCAGTCAACATTTTTTTTGAGTCACCAAGCTCAACAACTCGTTTGAGAACTTTATTTAAGTTTTCATCAACTAGTTGTAGACCTAACATTTCTAGATTTTTCACTAGTGAAGCTTTGCCACTCATTTTTCCTAAAGCATAACTTCTTTTACGTCCAAAACGTTCTGGCACAATCGGGTTGTGATATAAATTACCCTTTTTGTCTCCATCCGCATGGATTCCACTTGTTTGAGTGAAAACATTTTCCCCAACAATTGGCGTATTTTCAGCAAGCCTTTTTCCAGAAAAACTTTCAATCATTTCACTGACTGGTGAAAGATGCGACTCGTCAATCGAGAGTTCCATACCGAGTTTGTCGTTTAGAACGACAGCAATTTCTGCAAGTGAAGCATTTCCTGCACGCTCACCAAGACAATTCATTGTACA
>CAZOTX010000264.1:0-3133 GCA_964582835.1 uncultured Pseudomonadota bacterium
AATAGGTCCCATACCCGGACAACCTCCCCCGAGTGGAATACAGAATGTTTTGTGTAAATTAATATGAAGAACATCTGGACCCAACTTACCTGGCTGGGCAATTCCCACCAAAGCATTAAGGTTAGCGCCATCCATATATACCTGACCCCCATTTTGATGTATGATATCACATACATTTATTAAACTATCTTCAAATACTCCATGTGTAGAGGGATAGGTAATCATAAGTGCTGAAAGATTTTCTGTGTGTTTTTCTGCTAATTCCCGCAAATTTTCCAGATCTATATTCCCATCCTTATCACATTTTACAATAATTATTTTCATGCTAGCCAGTGTTGCACTCGCTGGATTTGTACCATGCGCAGAACTGGGAATCAGGCAAACATTGCGTTGTTCTTCTCCTCTTGATCTGTGATAGGAGCGAATGGACAGCAAGCCAGCATACTCACCCTGAGCTCCAGAATTTGGCTGCATTGAAACTGCATCAAATCCCGTTATACTAATGAGAAAATTTTCCAGTTCATCGATTAAATCTCGGTAGCCTTCAGTCTGTTGAGGAGGAGCAAAAGGATGAATATCCGCAAATTCTGGCCAGCTGATCGGTATCATTTCAGAAGTTGCATTGAGCTTCATGGTGCATGAACCAAGCGGAATCATAGCTCGATCCAACGCAATATCTTTATCCTGCAAATACCGCAGATAGCGTAACATTGCAGTTTCAGAATGGTATTGATGGAAAACTGGATGTTTTAAAATTTCAGAAGTTCGATGCAGGTTTTTTGGAATTCCAGGATCTCTGTCAAATTCTATAAAATACGAATCCAGTTCTTCAACAGAAGGCAATTTCTTTTCTCCAGCAAATACCCTCCAAAGTGTGACAATATCTTTTTTTGTGGTTTCTTCGTCCAAACTTATTCCCAATTGTTTGGAATCAGTTTTTCTAAGATTTATGCCTTCCTTCAAGGCGCGTTTGTAAATGATGTCGCACTTGTTTCCAAGAGAAAATGTGAGGGTATCAAAAAAATAATTATTATCTGCAGAAAATCCCAGCTGCTTCATACCTTCTGCAAGAATATTGGTCAGCCTGTGTATACGCAGGGCAATTAATTTTAATCCCCTTGGTCCATGATATATTGCATAACACCCTGCAATCACGCCCAACAAAACTTGAGCTGTGCAAATGTTGCTGGTCGCTTTTTCACGGCGAATGTGCTGTTCCCTAGTTTGTAAGGCCATACGTAATGCTGTTTTTCCTCTGCGGTCTTTAGAAACTCCAATAAGTCGTCCAGGAATGCTACGCATGTCTTTTTGCCGTGCTGCAAAAAAAGCTGCATGAGGTCCACCAAATCCCATTGGGATTCCAAATCTTTGTGAACTGCCTATAACTACATCTGCTCCTAATTCTCCGGGGGGCTTAAGTAAAACAAGACTCATTAGGTCAGATGCAACGGCAACCATGGTTCCGCATTGTTTGCATTTTGCGATTAGTTTTTCAATATCATGAATGTCACCAAAAGTACCCGGAAATTGTATTAAGATACCAAATAAATCAGCTTTGGGATTTTCCATCTGCTCAAGAATATTACCAAATATCAACTCAATCCCCATTGGTTCTGACCTGGTTTTCAGCACATCTATTGTTTGAGGATGACAATCATCAGCCACAAAAAACCGCATACTTTTATTTTGTGAAACACGCTTGCAAAATGTCATTGCTTCTGCTGCTGCTGTGGCTTCATCTAGGAGAGAAGCATTTGCGACATCCATTCCGCTGAGATCAATAATCATTTGTTGAAAATTCAGCAGGGCTTCCAGTCTACCTTGAGAAACTTCAGGCTGATATGGGGTATAGGCCGTATACCAGCCAGGATTTTCTAGCAGATTCCGCTGTATTACTCCTGGTAGAATTGTACTATAATAACCCATGCCTATCATTGATTTTGCAACCTGATTCTTGTTTGCCATGCTGCGAAGATCATTAAGAACTTCTATTTCAGAGCGACTCCCAGGCAAATCCAGTTCGTCAGACATACGGATTGAATCTGGAACTGTCTTATCAATCAGCTCATCTAGTGAGTTCATTCCTAGACTTTTCAGCATTTCAGCAATATCGTTCTCCGATGGTCCAATGTGACGATGTACAAAACGATCTCGCTGTTCAAGCTCATCCAGGCTGAACGGGTTATAATTTTGAGAGTTCACTGAAGATGAAAAAAAAGAAGACATACTGTTAATATTTTGATTAGAGTAAAATCCGATAATCCCTACATAAGTCTATCAATAAAGTAAAAAATAAACAATTTCATTAATAAAATCTGATGGAAAGAAAAATTGTTGGGAGTTGTCTTTTATGTCAGGAAGTACTTTGAAACATATCCTGGAAATACCCGTAAAAGTTTTTTTCTAGAATTAAATTTAAAGGCAAGGATGAATTACTGACATAAATTATGGCATGTTCTAAGTCAGAAATCAAATTAGTATTCAAAACTCTACCCAAACCTGGAATTCATAACCGACCGAAACTGCTATACTAAGTTAAAATAAAGAGATTTCTGAAGAAAACATCACATATGACCAAAGCGCGTACTCACACTGCAGCCAGTCCTAAGTTTTACAAAACAATTTTTTGCGTTATTAATTCCCCTATTTATACGCGAATTCCTAGTTGAGTTGTAAAAAATTTAGTAAAGTTGATAAGCAAACAGTGCTGCGGCCATCATTAAATTTGACAGGTAAATACGCAGGCAGCCCATACAAACGATTTTCAACCTGAAAAACATGAGATTGGCATAATAACATGTTACAAGCAGTGCTGCAACCATTGCAGAGTTGAGCCAGAAAATGGTTATTTCAGGTTGATGAATTCCGTTGAAAAGCAGGAAAAGCACCATGCCGTAAAAAATTACGGCTCCATAAGCCACTGGAATATTTGCAATATATGCTTCCTTTGAATGTGCAACTCTGTCGCACGCAGACCATTTTGGAAGTTTTCGAACAGTATGATGCCTCACTGCAAGACTTATAGATCCCTGTAGGCCTAAGAAAGCTGCACCTCCAAGGGCAATCAGACTGATTATAGATGTGTCAAGCATAATTGTTGTCTTGTTTTGTTCCAGACTTGAATCTAAGTCCA
>CAZOTX010000265.1:0-3104 GCA_964582835.1 uncultured Pseudomonadota bacterium
GCTCGCCAAGCTGAGCTCCTTTCACGTCAAGGAGTTCGCTTCCCAATGATGGAAGAGGTATCTGTAATTGATAATCAAACTAAAAAAACTGTGCCTTCAGACGGAAAAACAATTGGTGAAATAGTAACGAAAGGAAATACTACTATGAAAGGGTATCTAAACAATACGAAGGAAACTGCAGAAGCGTTCGAGGGTGGCTGGTTTCATAGTGGCGATCTAGCGGTTATTCAAGAAGATGGCTACATCCAAATAAAAGATCGTGCAAAGGACATTATTATTTCTGGAGGAGAAAATATTTCTTCTGTAGAAATTGAAAATGTGCTCTACAAACATCCTGACGTAGGAGAAGCGGCTGTCGTAGCAATGCCCGATGAAAAATGGGGGGAAGTTCCCTGTGCTTTTGTTGAGTTACAAACTGGAAAAAACACCAAAGAAGACGAAATTATTAATTTCTGTACCCAACACATGGCCAATTTTAAAAAACCAAAAAAAGTAATTTTTGGTACTTTGCCTAAAACCGCAACAGGAAAGATTCAAAAGCATGAACTACGTCAGCGTGTAAAATAACAAATTCCAGATTGAACAAAATAACCTTGTGACAGAGCAAAAAACTATAAAAAATCATTCTGGAAAAAGGAATGGAATTTTATTAATAAAGTGAACAAATGACAAAACAAATTATAGCTATAGGTGGAGGGGGTTTTGGACGTAACCCAAGTGAGGGAATCATTGAAAATTATATAATTGAACAGTCTGGGAAAAGAATCCCAAACATTTGTTTCATCCCAACTGCTACTGGAGACAATGAAGCTTATAAAGTAAATTTTTACTCTACATTTAGTCAACTAAGTTGTACACCTTCTCATTTAGATTTGTTTAAACGTACCCCTAATCTAAATGATTTTATCTTCTCCCAAGATATTGTCTTTGTTGGTGGTGGGAATACCAAAAGTATGCTTGCTGTTTGGAAAGAATGGGGCTTGGAAAAAATCTTAAAAGAAGCTTTTCAAGGTGGCACGATTATGTCTGGAGTAAGTGCTGGAGCCATATGTTGGTTTGAAAAAGGTATTACTGATTCATGGCAAGATGAATTAAAAATTATAGATTGTTTGGGATTTGTTTCTGGAAATTGTTGCCCCCATTATGATGAAGAGCCTCAAAGAAGACCCTCATTAAAGAAATTTTTAAGTGAAAGGGCATTAGATGATTGTAATGCTATTGATGGAGGGTGTGCATTGCACATAAAAGATGGATTTGAAAACAAAGCCGTTTCATTTGCTTTAGATAAAAATGCTTTTTTCGTTAATAGAGAAAATGAAGATGTTATAGAAAATCCTTATTTGAAGGAAGAAATATTTTAAAAAATATTCTATAAACCATAATTTCCTCAAAATTACTCTAAACTTAAATAATCAAAATGGTATTTCCACTATTTCCCCACTGGAAAAGCCTCTTTCTGGGATCTGCAGTGACACTGTTTGACCCACATCCCAAAAATTACGATCAATCATTGAAAGAGCAACATTTGTTTCAAAACGCGGTGACCAAATTGCTGATGTAATATATCCCACTTTTTGATCACCTACCTTTACAGGCCAAGGGTTCGAACAAGTTGTGCAGCGACCTTCATCAAACAAAATACCCCTAATCTTGCGTTTTACACCGTCTGCAGCAATTTTTTGTAAACTATTACGGCCAATAAAATCAATTGTTCCATCCAACTTACAAAATTTACCTAATCCAATTTCAAGTGGATTATTCTCACGAGTCATTTCATTTCCGTAACTGAGTAACCCTCCTTCTATTCGCTCAATAAGATTTGGGCAACCAGGTAATATATTAAAACTTTTTCCTGATTCCCATATTAAATCCCACAATGCTTCACCTAAGTGACTACCCTTCAAGTAAATTTCAAACCCGCCTTGCCTTGAGTATCCGGATCTTGAAATCAACTGCTTTGTTCCCACAAAGTCAATCCAACCAAATTTAAAAAATTTAATATCACGAACATCTTCACCAAAAATTTTTGCCAACAAATCTTCTGCTTTGGGTCCTTGAACAGCTAATGGTGAAACATCAGGTTCCTCAATACTAACATCTAATCCCATCCCAATTGAAATCCCTTTGGCATAAAGCAAAACATCAGAATCTGCTATAGAAAGCCAAAAATGATCTTCGGACAACTTTAACAGGACTGGATCATTAATTAATCCACCATCAACATCTGTAATAGGTATATACATGCATTGCCCAATCTCGCATCTACAAATATCTCTTGGTGTCATCCATTGGATCAAACGTAGGGCATCTGGCCCTCTAATTTCTACCTGTCTTTGACAAGAAACGTCCCATATTTGAACATGATTTTTGAGGTGCCAATAATCCTCTTCAACAGTAGTTTGAAATGCTTTCGGTAAAAGCATGTGATTAACAACAGAAAATCCTCTTACGCCTGCTTTTTCTACACGATTAGTATAAGGTGTGCGCCGAATGCGGAGCGACATATTTAGCCCATCTGACATAAACTAGACCACCAAGCAGAATAACTATTAGGATTTATTATGACCGGCAAATGATAATCTGCATTAGGATCTGGCATTTTGAATCTTAAAACGATTTGATCCATGATTTGGCTATATCCACGTTCAATCCAAAAAGGACCCGTTTCGAAAACCAGTTCAAAAGTAGCGGTTGGATCTATTTTCTGTGGATCTATCTTCTTTTTAAGACGACCGTCCTCATCCATTTTAGCATCAAAAATTTTTTCCCCTTCAAGTTGGGAAAACGTAACTTTTATTCCGCCCGCATGAGTACCATCAGTTCCATTAAGTGTATGTGAAGTAAGAATAGACATTATTCAATCGAAGCTTTGTCTCGTTTATCAGAGGTAGCAGCCACAATTGGACTAATAACCCCCTTGCATTTAGCATTTACACATGCAGTCTTTCCAGATTTAATTGCCCTACGTAAAGCTGGACCAATATCTTCACGTTTGGTCACCAATTCTCCACAACCCCCAAGTCCTTCGAACATTGTATGAAATGGAATATCACGAAAATCTGTGGCAAAATGTTTCCCATTTGAAAACATTCTTTCTTGTTGCT
>CAZOTX010000266.1:0-3094 GCA_964582835.1 uncultured Pseudomonadota bacterium
GTGAATCTCCTGCTTCAGCCTTGCGTCAAAAGAAAGATTCATCTATCAGAGTAGCAGTAGATCTGGTAAAAGCTGGCGAGGCTGAAGCCGTTGTCAGTGCAGGTAATACTGGTGCCTCAATGGCTACAGCAAAGTTTATTCTAAAATCAATAGAAGGTATCGAGCGACCAGCTATTGCTTCTCTCATGCCGTCTGTTCTTAGCAATAACCCTTTTGTTCTCCTTGACATAGGGGCAAACACATATTGCAAACCCCTTTATCTTTTTCAGTTTGCCCATATGGGTGATGCTTACGCTCGAACGTATCTACACTTGGACAACCCACTAGTTGCTTTGCTCAACAATGGTGAAGAAGAGGGAAAGGGATATCTTGAACTTCATGAAACATATGATCTTTTAAAGCAAAGTACGCTAAATTTTATAGGTAACATTGAAGGGAAAGACATGTTCAGAAACAAAGCTAATATAGTAGTATGTGATGGATTTGTAGGAAATATTGCGCTTAAAGTTGCAGAAGGGACTTTCGATTTTGTACGTAGCATCATTCGAGAAGAGGTAAAAAACTCATTTCTTTCAAAGATTGGATATTTGGCAATGAAAGGTCCGTTTAAAGCACTGCAGAAACGGGCTGACTACTCTGAAGTTGGCGGTGCCCCTTTACTAGGAATAAATGGGATCGTAATAATATGTCACGGTAATTCAAAAGTACACTCATTTAGGAATGCCATAAAACATGCACAAGAATGTGTTGATCTTGAACTAAATAATAAAATCTCAGTTGAGGTATCCGAAAATTTGGAAATCCTCAATAGGGCAAAGACACTTAACGGAGATGATTAAGATATATTAATTGCTCTTTTGGTGATCTGAAATTTGTTCCATTATATATCTCTCACAATCATCCCATGACATATCCTCGAGCTTCAATCTTTCATACAGTGTAAAAATCACCTGAAATCCACCAAGCAAAGGCAATCCTGTCTTTTCTTGTGGAGGAAGCATCTTGTGCAACAGCAGATTCAGAGTATGAACGCTTTCTTTCAAACTGTTTTTGTTCAGTGTTTTTTGCCTGTAGTCAATGAGCAAGTAACAAAAGAAAAAGATCCCCCCATCATCTAAATCTCGAGTCCAATCCCACTCATCCGTTTGAAACTCGCTTTTGTTTTCAATCAATTCTCTTCCTTTACTGACTACCATCATAAATTCTTCCTCGTCCTCCAAAACTGAACTCTTTTCATTATCTGAAGAAATATTTTTTGAAAAAGATGACATTAATAGGCAGGTAGTTTAGATGATCTAAAAAAGTAATTTTTGTAAGCCAATTTCAAATTTTTTAAAAATGCAGACGACTTAACCCGTGAAAAATGGGGATTCTCCTACTGAGTGATCTGTTACGTCATATATGCCTTCCAGATCAGGGATAGCCTCTTTTAGCATCACCTCAACACCTTGTTTGACAGTACTATCAATCATGCTACAACCTTGGCACCCTCCTCCAAAACGTACGTAAGCCGTTCCGTTCTTAATTCCTTCAAGCATGACATTTCCTCCGTGAGAAGCAAGCATCGGGTTGACTTGTTCTTCCAGCAAAATTTGTATCTGTTCTTCTATGGATCCGGTCAATTTACTGATTGAGAGTTGTGGATTCCTTGGCTCTAACTCTCCCTCTTCGTTAATCTCAACAATTGTTCCTTCCAAATACGAAGCTGTTTTTCGTTCCGAAAATACGTTAATTCCTTTAAAAGTTAACTTTATGCTTTCCTCTAAAAATGATTCCACCAGTTCAATCTTATAATTTGCTTTCAATGGAGATGTTGGCTCAACTATTATTTGAATACCAATCAGAGAATCAGAGTTTTTAAGTTGGTCATTAATCCGCCTTTGAGCAGCATCCGTAATGGACAAATATGAAGCTTCCACGTTACTATAAAGTGTTTCAAAAGAATCTACAAAAAAAAATGATTCAAAGCCATTATCAAAGAGAATCTCTGCTGCTGTGAGGGCTTCACCGTCTTCTCCGCCGTATAGTAGTATATCTCCTTCAAAAGGCATTTGATAAATGGATGATTCAAAATACTCTATTGGTAAATTATGTGAACCTGGAATATTTTCCAATTCATATGCTTCAGAACTTCGCAAATCAAAAACATAAGGTCGCTTTGAAATTCTACGTTTCTCAAAGAATTCAAGAGAACTCAATCTGTAATCTGAAGCATTAAAATCATTATCATCCATCAGATCTTTAAATTCAAACATGAAATCTCCAAAATATTTAAGTTTTAATCAGAGAAATTCTTTCTGGAAAACTTTACTAATATAGTTTAAATATTATTTGTAAATTTTATACCAACTGCACATAGGTGTCAATCTATGAGAAATTTTAAATTGCTTGAGCAAATGAACAGACCTTGGGTAGTTGCTCACCGAGGATATCGAGGATCATATCCTGAAAATACTTTAGTGGCCTTTGAAGGAGCAATTAGGGCAAACTCGGATATGATAGAACTTGATGTAAGTCTGACACGTGATCGAATTCCAGTCGTAATTCATGATAATACTTTGAATAGAACTACCAATGGCTCTGGCCGAGTTTCAGAACATTCACTGGCTGAATTAAAAAAGTTGGACGCAGGAAGTTGGTTCAGTACAAAATTTAGAGGAGAGGCTATTCCTACTTTAGAAGAACTGTTGATATCAGTTAAAGGGCGAATTGCAGTCAATATAGAAATCAAGCAGGAAAGTTTTGAATCTCCTGCAATTTCGAATGGCATTGAATCACAAATTTGCGAAATAGTGGAAAATCTCGATATGGTTGATTCTGTATTGATTTCAAGTTTTGAGCATTCCTTTTTTTCAAGAATCCGGAAGTGGTATCAAACCCAAGGTAAGTTAACTTTTCCTAGAATTGCGCCATTACAGGATGGACCTCTTTCAGAGAATTTAGCCTTGGAACTTAGCCTTCGTCATGGTGCATTTTCCTATAACCCTGATGAAAGTTTTGTTACCCAATCTCTAATTGAAAAATTAAAAAAAAAAGATTTTGGTATTTTACCATACACTATTAATAATGAGAAGAGGATGGAGCAGTTAATCCA
>CAZOTX010000267.1:0-3084 GCA_964582835.1 uncultured Pseudomonadota bacterium
CAATAACTTTTTGGATCCGTACAGGCTCTGCTGAATGAAAATTTTGCATCAGCTGGTACCTTCTGTTTGAAGAAAAGAAGGGTCCTCTTGTAACCTCAATAAAGCTTTTTCTGCAGCAAGCTGACTGGCCAGTTTTTTGCTGGCACCGCGCCCTCGTCCGTATTCTTTTTCTTTGACATAAACTGCCATCGTAAATTCCTTTTCATGATCAGGACCAGATTCTTCAACCAGTTCATATGTCGAGGGAATTCCCATTATTTTCTGTACGTGTTCCTGCAGTTCTGACTTATAATCTCGTGTAATATAACCTTCTGCATCTTGCGGCAAATGTGGAAGAAAAATTTTGCGAATTACTCTGGTGATTTGGGAGAGTCCGTGTTCTTCACGGCTGTCAAGGTAGATAGCTGCCATAACTGCTTCAAATGTGTCTGCCAGCAAAGATTTTTTCTTTCGCCCTCCTGTCATTTCTTCACCCCTGCCAAGTAACAAACATTCACCTAATTCCAAATACATGGCCTGTTTGCTGAGTCCCGACTCACTAACTAAACTTGCCCTGAATTTTGAAAGTCCACCTTCATCAAGTTCAGGAAACTCCTCCATAAGCATTTCACTGATCACCAGATCTAGGACTGAATCACCAAGAAACTCAATCCTTTCGTTATTACAATAATTTTCATCTAAATCCCCTGGCAGATAAGATTTGTGTGTTAGTGCCTGACGGAGAATTTCCGGTTTTTGAAATTGATAATCAACACGTTTGCATAAGCGGATCCATTTTTCTTTCATCATTTTACCTTTTCCTACGCTTGCACCAAACTCGAATAGTTTGTGGACTATAAAAGCCAAGGCTCAAATAATGCACCAGACCGTCTGATACAGTTTGCTCTATTTCAATAAGTGAAGCACCTCCAGGACATGAAGAATTAATTTTTGCTGGACCATCAATTTGGTTGTCATTGAAAAGCATGCTAAGGCTGGTAATTTCCCCATCAGGTTTTTCACGCAACATGTCTGTATCATGATAAATACGTAATTTATAACAGCCTGTGAGAAAAACCAACATTACGGAAATAATCAGTAATGAGAGGATAGACGTAGGATGAAAACAGAGTTTTAAGCAGATCATTTGCCAATGTTTTGAAAGGTTGCAGAAGATAATATTTGTGCTGCAAATGGTTCAGAGGCAAAACTTACGGCTCTAGTATTACAAACAGCAAGCAAACTATTAAACCTATTATTGCAAACAATATAGCCCATTTAAACAGTATATGACAAGTTTTATTGATACTCACTGTCACCTTGATATTCTAGAATCAACTCCGGAGAAAGCAATTATTGAAGCAAAACAGGCAGGTGTTAAAAGGATGGTGACGATTGCCGTTGATGAGCCTTCTTTAGATTTCGTCAAAAGTACAGTTCAGGATTATCCTGCAGTTTTCGGAAGTGTCGGTTTTCATCCGCATGATGCTTCTAAGCTCACAAAGCCACTATTAAAAAAAATTCGGCAGCTTGCCGAAGAACAGGAAAAATTGATTGCAATTGGTGAAACTGGACTTGATTATCATTATATGAACAGTCCTGCTGATATACAGAAACAGGCTTTCAGAAAACAGCTTCAATTGGCAGTTGAGATCAATCTTCCAATTATTCTTCACAGCCGGGAAGCAGAAACTGACACTCTAAATATTCTGCAAGAGATTCCAGTACCATCACTTGGTGTGGCACACAGTTTTACCAGTTCAATTGAAATGGCCAAAATCCTTGTGGATATGGGATGGTGTCTGGGGATTAATGGAATAGTAACTTTTAAGAATGCGGAAGAATTAAGAGAAGTGGTGCGTTGGCTTCCACTTGAACATTTACTTCTAGAAACAGACTCACCCTTTCTTGCACCAATTCCCTTTCGTGGTAAACCCAATAAACCGGCACACATTCCCACCATTGCCAGTTTTATTGCTAAGCTGAAAAAAATTTCTCTGGAAAAATTATCTGAACAAACTACAGCAAACGCACAACGTTTGTTCAACTTTGCCGAATGAAGAATATTGCATTTTTAGGAAATGTACTGCATGGACACTTATAACATGAATTTAAATAAAATCATTTAAAAACAATAAGTTGTAATGATGGAATTTAAATATTTTTCTATGTTTTTTGATTACTTGACTGGCATGTAATATATTAAAAAAAAAGTCCCTGTTTTTCTTAAACACAAATTTTTCGATGGTGATTATATAATGTGCAACAAATAATTCAGATCAACTGTTTTAATTTTCACAGTTATTGCTAATCCTAAAAGCGTGTTACAAAAAAACTTTTAAATAATTAATTTTTGAGGCTTTAAAACCTCTTTTATAAACATCTGAAGAAAACTTTTTATGGAACAGGGTACGCTAGTTGGGACTATTTTAGCATGGTTTATGTTGTTGTTTGCCATGATGTTTGATTTTTCAACTTTATCATTGAACGTTGGAAATGGAGTTTACTTCTGGGACACTCCTTCATTAATGATCGTTTTTGGAGGAACAGTGGCCTCCACTTTTATTTCGCATCCTATGGGCGATGCAAAAGGATTTTTAGGATACATCGGCAAATCATGGAAGTCTAATTCAGTTCAACTTGTTGAAACACTGACCTTGATTATTGATGTTTCTAAAATTGCCAGGAAGAATATTCTGGCAATTGAAGATGCACTGCCCAGTATCGAAAACCTTTTTTTGCGAGGGGGATTAAGATTGGTCGTGGATCGGGCGGATCGTGAAGCAATTGTGAACATGATGGCTCACGAAGTAAAGTATACAATGGCAGGAAAGGATAATGAGATTGCTGTAGTTGGTACAATGGCTTCCCTCTGTCCAGCATGGGGGATGCTTGGAACACTGGTTGGGCTTGTTTTGCTTCTACAGAACCTTGATGATCCTTCCGCGATTGGTCCTGCAATGGCTGTGGCTTTGATTACCACCTTTTATGGATCCCTTTTTGCGAATACCATTTTTTCTCCAGCCAAAAAGAAGCTTGAACTCTATGCGGGTGAGGAAAAAGTTTTGATGGAAATGATCCGTGACGGAGTGCTTTACATTGAGG
>CAZOTX010000268.1:0-3069 GCA_964582835.1 uncultured Pseudomonadota bacterium
GTACCAGGTTCTCCGATACTTTGGGCGGCTATAACACCTACTGTTTCTCCTAAATTAACCAAACCACCATGGCATAAATCACGTCCATAGCAATGTCTGCAAACACCTTGTTCTGTCATACAGGTCAATGGGGAGCGAATTTGTACTTTTTCAATTCTGGCACTTTCAATGAAATCTCTATCAGACTCGTTTATTAATTTTCCAGCTGAAATAAGGATTCCATTTTCTAAAGTTGGATCTAGCACGTCTTCGAGCAAAACACGTCCTAAAATTCGGTCTCCCAGTGTTTCAATGATTTCACCAGACTCTATCAAAGCAGTCATTTCGATACCATCCAGAGTCCCACAATCTTCCTCAAGAACAACACTGTCTTGGGAAACATCAACTAGACGTCGGGTTAAGTATCCAGAATTAGCCGTTTTTAATGCTGTGTCAGCAAGGCCTTTCCGGGCACCGTGTGTTGAAATAAAATATTCCAAAACATTAAGCCCTTCTCGGAAATTTGCGTGAATCGGTGTTTCAATAATTTCACCTGAAGGTTTTGCCATCAAACCTCTCATACCGGCTAACTGTTTCATTTGTTGATTACTACCGCGAGCCCCCGAGTCTGCCATCATAAAGATCGAATTCACTTTATGAACCCCTTCTTCGTCTATGATTTCTTCAGAAAGTCCGGCATACATTTTTTCAGAAATTTTTTCTGTGGTCCGTGCCCAAATATCAATTACTTGGTTGTAACGTTCTCCATCAGTAATCAAGCCATCCTGATGTTGCATGTTGATTTTGTTTACATCTACTTGGGCTTTATTCAACTGAGGAGTCTTTTCTTTTGGAATAACCATATCATCCATTCCGATAGAAAAACCTGCTTTGGTTGCATATTGGTAACCTAAAGTTTTCAGATCATCAAGCATTTTTACTGATTTAACGCTTCCAGCCTTTCTGTATGATTCATCAACGAGTTCGGCCATTTGTTTTTTCTTTAGGTGTACATTGATTGATGTGAATGGAACCTCTTCAGGAATTACCATTGAAAGAATAACACGTCCAACTGTAGTTTCTACAATTTGTTTTCCTGAAGATTTTTCCTGAAGATTTTCTTCAGGGATTATTTCTTCAGGTTGTTCCAAACGGACTTTTATTTTCGCATGCAAGTCCACTCGATCATGTTCAAAAGCAACTTGAACTTCTTTTCGATTGGAGAAAATTTTTCCTTCTCCCATAGCACCTTCACGTTCTCTGGTAATCCAGTAAAGACCAAGCACCATATCCTGAGTGGGAGTCATCACAGGTTTTCCATTTGCTGGGGATAAAACATTATTGGTGGACATCATCAATATTTTTGCCTCCAATTGTGCTTCCACAGAAAGAGGGACATGAACCGCCATTTGGTCACCGTCAAAGTCCGCATTAAATGCTGTACAAACAAGCGGATGGAGTTGAATCGCTTTCCCTTCAATCAAAATTGGTTCAAAAGCCTGAATCCCAAGACGGTGGAGGGTTGGTGCACGATTCAGTAAAACGGGATGTTCACGTACAACCTCTTCAAGGATTGCCCAGACTTCAGGTGGATTTTCCTCTAGTACTTTCTTTGCATTTTTAATCGTATGTATTTCCTGATAATCAATCAATTTGTGAAAAATGAATGGCTTGAAAAGTTCTAAAGCCATTTTTTTAGGTAAGCCACACTGATGAAGTTTTAGTTCTGGTCCAACCACAATCACTGTACGACCCGAATAATCTACGCGTTTTCCCAATAAATTTTGGCGGAAACGTCCTTGTTTCCCTTTGAGCATATCGCTAATGGATTTTAAAGGCCTTTTGTTTGAACCTACCATAGGCCGGCCTCGGCGACCATTATCGAAAAGGGCATCCACGGATTCTTGCAGCATTCTCTTTTCGTTTTTAACAATAATTCCAGGAGCTCTCAATTCAATTAGACGTTTTAAACGGTTGTTTCTATGAATAACACGTCGGTACAAATCATTGAGGTCACTTGTTGCAAAGCGTCCTCCTTCGAGAGGGACTAAAGGTCTTAGTTCTGGAGGAAGAACAG
Source organism: uncultured Pseudomonadota bacterium (assembly GCA_964582835.1). GTDB lineage: Bacteria > SAR324 > SAR324 > SAR324 > NAC60-12 > Arctic96AD-7. The sequence continues at coordinate 2,057 of CAZOTX010000268.1, forward strand.
GCAAATTTTCTATAATCATGGAATCAACAGAATTACCAGACCTCAAAAGTTTGCTAACGACAATGAGTCGTTTAGCAATCCGTTTGCGGCGTGTTTCAGAATTAACTTCACGCATTTCAATCTGCAACTGTTTTTCAAGTTCGTCCAAATTAATCTTGCGTAAAAGGGTCTGTACGGCTTCTGCACCCATACCCAACTTCAGGTCAGGGTGATTTTCTTCTAATTCCCGATATTGGTCTTCTTCCACTAGTTCCAACTCTTCCAGATCAGAATCTCCTGGTTCAAGAACTATATAAGCATCAAAATATAATACACGCTCTAAATCCCTTAACATCATATCAAGAATGGATGCAATCCTGCTGGGTACACCTTTGAGAAACCAGACGTGAGAAACAGGACAGGCAAGTTTAATATTACCCATTCGATCCCGGCGCACTTTTGACTCAATAACCTCCACACCGCATTTTTCGCAAGTTATACCCCTGTGCTTCATACGTTTATATTTTCCACAGATACATTCATAGTCATGTACAGGGCCAAAAATTTTTCCACAAAATAGCCCATCTCGTTCCGGCTTAAAGGTCCTATAGTTTATTGTTTCTGAGGTCCGGACTTCTCCATGAGACCAAGATGTAACTTCATCGGCAGTGGCGATTCTGATCCGCACTGCTGAGTAATTTTTAGGATTTACTGCAATTTCATACAAATCTTTGGGTTCCATGATTTATTTTTGGTTAATTGGTTATAGTTTTTGATTTAAAATTTATGCCGTAACTTCTGTCGTATCTATTTCCTCATTTGTCACCTCAGATACTGCTTTCGAAATTTTTTTCTCAACTTTTTGCTCTGTAACTAATTCTGGCACCGAAGGAGATTCTATACTTTCTTCCTCTTCCTCTTCCTCTTCTTCTTTTTCCTCAGAGTTTTGGAGTAGTTCAATGTTTAGGCACAAGCTTTTTAGTTCACTGATAAGAACTTTGAATGATTCCGGGATACCGGGTTCCAAATGATGC
>CAZOTX010000269.1:0-3066 GCA_964582835.1 uncultured Pseudomonadota bacterium
ACACTCGCTCAGCGCACTTGGGATTTGCGATATTTTTGGCTTTTGTGGCCTTTCCCGCACTTAGACGTTCATCAAGAACACATGTCCCGATGCAAGACTGGATTTTTGGTTTGACTGGTACAGCCAGCGCACTTTACATTGCAGTTTTTTCGTATCAACTGTCATTGCGTCCTGGGTTGCCGATTACTCCGGATTTGATAATTTCTGGAATAGGGTTGCTATTTTTACTGGAGGCAACCCGAAGGGCATTGGGGTTACCAATGATGTGCGTAGCACTTTTATTTTTGAGTTATGTTTTTTTTGGTGAATATGCACCGGAAATTATTGCATGGCAGGGAGCCTCATTTCAGAAAGCCATGTCACACATGTGGTTGACTCAGGAAGGTGTATTTGGACTTGGCTTAGGTGTTTCCACCGGATTCATTTATTTGTTTGTACTATTTGGTGCTCTACTGGAGAAAGCAGGCGCAGGTAATTATTTTACAAAGGTTTCTTTCGCTTTGCTCGGGCACTATAAAGGAGGACCAGCGAAAGCAGCTGTAGTTTCTTCAGGTATGAACGGTATGATTTCGGGATCTTCAATTGCAAATGTCGTCATTACTGGAACGTTTACGATTCCTCTGATGAAAAAGGTCGGTTTTTCTAACGAAAAAGCTGGAGCCGTTGAAGTGGCTGCTTCAACTAACGGACAATTGATGCCGCCAATTATGGGGGCGGCAGCTTTTTTGATGATTGAATATGTGGGAATTTCATACCTTGAGGTTATCAAGCATGCTTTTTTGCCTGCAGTCATATCTTACATAGCATTGGTTTACATTGTTCATTTGGAAGCCATGAAAGCAGATTTAAAAGTTCTACCGCCACGTAGAGTGACAACAATTTTGCAAAAAATTGTAACATTATTGATGGTTGTGATCAGCATAATTATTCTTTCTGGTGTTATCTATTTTGGCTTCGGTTGGGTTAAATCGGTTGCTGGAAGTGCTTCTCCCTGGATTGCTGGAATAATTATTGTCATGACATATTTTGCGTTGATACGTTATTCAATACGCTATCCAGATTTAGAAATTGACGAACATAACATCAAACTTTCTGAACTTCCGGAAATTGGACCGACGGTTAAATCCGGTTTGCATTATTTACTCCCGGTTGTCGTATTGATTTGGTGTTTGATGGTTGAGCGTTTTTCTCCAGGACTTTCCGCATTTTGGGCTACTATTATTATGTTGTTTATTTTGGCGACTCAGCGCCCACTTAAAGTATTTTTTCGCAAAAACGGTGACTTGGAGAGTGAATTTTTCAATGGCCTAAGGAACCTGGTGGATGGGTTGATTTTTGGTGCGCGAAATATGATAGGTATTGGTGTTGCTACTGCAACTGCAGGGATCATAGTCGGCACTGTGACTCTCACTGGTATTGGTTTGGTAATGACTGAATTTGTGGAATTTATTTCTGGTGGCAATTTGATGCTGATGTTACTTTTCACTGCATTTATTTGCCTGATTCTGGGAATGGGATTACCGACAACAGCAAATTACATTGTTGTATCTACATTGATGGCTCCTGTGATTGTAACTCTAGGTGCACAAAATGGTTTGATCGTACCACTTATTGCGGTTCACATGTTTGTCTTTTATTTCGGTATTCTCGCAGACGATACTCCACCTGTAGGTTTGGCCGCTTTTGCTGCTGCAGCTATAGCGCAAAGCGATCCGATAAAAACAGGCATACAGGGATTTACTTACGATATTCGTACGGCAATTTTGCCATTCCTCTTTATCTTTAACACCGAACTATTGATGATCGGCATTGAAAGTTGGTGGCATCTTATGTATACCATAATCAGTGCGGTAACAGCCATGCTTTTGTTTGCTGCTGCGACACAGGGTTATTTTTTTGTAAAAAGTCGTTGGTGGGAAACAGTTGCTCTATTGCTTATTTCATTCACACTTTTCAGGCCTGGATTCTGGTGGGAAATGGTTTATCCATCAAGTAAGATTGTTCAACCAACACAAATAAATCAATTGGTCGAACATCTTCCACCTAACACTGATTTGCGTATGCATGTAGAAGGAGAAAATATCGAAGGTAAGCTTGTAAGTAAAATGGTCTTGCTTCAATTGGGAGAAACTTCTTCGGGCAAAGATAGACTTGAAAAAACTGGGCTGGAATTACGCACAGAAAAAGAGAGAATTTTTGTCGAAATGGTTGCATTTGACAGCCGGGCACAAAAAGCCGGAATAGAATTTGATTGGGAAATTATCAGCTTACAAGTTCCGACAGATCGACCAGCGAAACAATGGATGTACTTTCCTGCCTTAGTACTTTTGGGATTTTTGGTCATCAATCAAAGACGAAGGAGAATTTAAGGCTTTTACAAGTAAAATTAATTTGTAACTTTGGAAAAGAACGAAATCACCTAAAAGTTTTACGAAATATAGAGATTAGCAGAATTTTAGCTGATCTAGCTTGTATTATATACTTGGTGATCTAAGACCAAAGAGCCACTACTAACGTTGGCTTAACAAACGGACGAAATTTTAGATGAAATTCTGGTGCATGTAAAAAAGCGAACGAAGGCAATTGGTAAAAAAAAAGATTTGAAAAATAGTTTTTGGCTATGATTTTTAAAATACGTTTTGGACACTAAAATGAAATATGAAATTACACCTCTCTGTGGTGCACTGGGTGCGGAGATTCATGGAATAGATTTGTCACAAGATTTGGATCCAGCAAAGTTGAGCAAGATCAAGGATGCATTTCACGAAAACATAGTATTGCTCTTTAGAGAACAATGTATAACTCCGGCACAACAAGTCAATTTTGCTAGCAGCTTTGGACCGGTGGAACCTCATCCTCTTGCCAGCCGAGAGGGTGTCCTATCCCAACCAGAAATCCTAGTATTGGAGAACCGTGTCGATAATCCAGCACCACGAAATGATTTTTGGCATTCCGATATTTCATTCGCAGAATGTCCTCCTATTGGTTCAGTACTCTACGCACTTGAGGTGCCGGGTAAAGGACTGGGAGATACGTTGTTTTGCAATATGTACAGTGCCTTAGAGG
>CAZOTX010000270.1:0-3066 GCA_964582835.1 uncultured Pseudomonadota bacterium
GGTCAACTTTTAATTTGTCTGGTCAATGGGGTTTTGACATTTATCGGTCTGATAATAATTGGAGTCCCCTTCGCCTTTACACTAGGACTTGTGGCCATGGTGTTTTCTTTAATTCCAATATTTGGAACAATTCTATCTAGTATTCCAATTGTAATTATGGGCCTAACAATTTCACTTAGCACTGGTTTATTAGCACTTTTATGGATTTTAATAATTCATTTTATTGAAGGTAATTTTCTCAACCCCAAAATTATGGGTACCGCAGCCCAAATTCATCCTGCTCTGATAGTGTTTGCTCTTGTAACAGGCGAACATATGGCTGGGATTGCGGGAGCACTGTTGGCTGTACCTGTTTACTCCATTCTCCAAACTTTTTTTTTCTTCCTTAAATCAATGGTTGAAGAACTGGAAAGGGAACCTGCTGTTAGATAAAAACCTTTTTTATAACTCAAAAAATTTTCCCCTTTCAAAAAATGGATGTCTGAATATTTAAAATTTGCACACGCACTTGCAGATGCATCAGGAAAACTAATTTGTAAATATTTTCGTTCAAGAATGGATGTTGAAGACAAACTAGACAACAGTCCGGTTACTTTAGCAGATCGTCTCGCCGAAACAGTTATAAGGGAAATGATTTCAGAAAAATTTCCAGATCATGATATTCTTGGAGAAGAGTACGGATTTAAATCAACGGGAAGCAGATATAAATGGGTCCTAGATCCAATTGACGGGACACGCAGCTTCATTTCTGGAATGCCGATTTTTGGTACTCTAATTTCTTTGCTTGAAAATGATGTGCCTATATTTGGAATAATCGATATACCAATTTTAAAGGAACGCTGGGTTGGACAAAAAGATAAAACATGTCTTTATTATTCAAGTCAATCGGACAAGAAACCAGTATCATGTAATGTGTCCCATCAGCAAAAAATAGAAAATACAATTCTTTACAGTGCAGATCCAGCAATGTTCAACAGCATACAAAAACCTTTTTTTGACCAGATTGCCGCACAGGCAAAATTGGTTAGATTTGGGGGAGATTGCTACAGTTATGGATTGTTAGCTTCCGGATATATAGATTTGGTAGTTGAGGCAGATCTAAAAACATATGATGTGATGGCACTCGTTCCAGTTGTTGAAGCTGCAGGCGGTATGATCACAGACTGGCAAGGAAGGAACTCTTTTGGATCTGATTGGGATGGTAGTCTGGTTGCAGCTTCTTCACAAGAATTACATCTTCAGGCCATGTATCTACTAGAGAATACTTAACTTTTAGCAAAAACAAAATATGAATATTTCCCGATTCCCCAGACTTCATTTTGCGCATTTGCCTACTCCTTTGGAACCTCTCGAAAAACTGAGTAGGTTGCTTGATGGACCACAGATTTTTATAAAACGTGATGACTGTACAGGCCTTGCCACCGGCGGCAACAAAACTCGAAAACTAGAATTTTTGCTAGCAGAGGCTCAGCAAAAAAACGCTGACACAATTATTTCTCAGGGTGCAACACAATCCAATCATGTACGTCAGACTGTAGCAATTTCTTCAAAATTAGGTTTGAAATGTGAAGTTTTACTTGAACACCGGACAGGCAGTGAAGATCCGAACTATCTAGAGAACGGCAATGTAATGCTCAATCGTCTTTTTGGTGCAAACATACGTTCAGTTCCTGCTGGAACTGATATGGATGCAGCAATGGAAGAAGTAGCTGAGGGAATTTGCAAAAATGGAGGGAATCCATACATTATCCCAGGAGGAGGTTCTAGTCCTACTGGAACATTAGGTTATGTAAATTGTGCAATGGAACTGGTGGGACAAGCTAATGATCGTAGTTTAAGAATTGATCATCTCGTTACTGCTACAGGAAGTGCCGGAACACAAGCAGGACTTTTGGCAGGACTGGAAGGAACCCGAAGTGGGATACCTGTTCTGGGTATTTGCGTGAATGCAGATAAAGAAATTCAGGAAGAAAAAGTTTTTACGCTCGCAGAAAAAACTGCAGTATTTCTAGGAATTCCAGGTAGTGTTAAGCGCGAAACTGTAGTTGCGAATGGTGACTATGTTGGTCCGGGCTATGGACTGCCAACTGACGGAATGATTGAAGCTGTGCATTTGCTGGCCCGTGAAGAGGGGATTCTGCTCGATCCAGTATACTCCGGGAAAGGAATGGCAGGAATGATTGACCTTATCCGAAAAGGTAAATTCCATAAAGATGAAAACGTGGTTTTTTTACACACAGGTGGTGCGGTGAGTTTGTTTGCCTATCGAAAAACTTTTTCAAAATGATTCAGGATTTGTTCGAAAAGGGATTAAAGTGATTCATGATCAAGCCGGTTCATTCCGTTAAATGCAGCTACACGGTATGCCTCATCAAGTGTGGGCGAGTTAAAAACTGTGTTCATGAAATATTGAATAGTTCCTTCAAAAAACATAACGGAATGCCCAAGGTGAATCAATTCTGAGGCATGAGGACCAATAATGTGTATCCCCAGTATTTTTAATGTTTCCGGATCAAAAAGTAGTTTGAGAATCCCCTCTTCTTCACCCATAATATGGGCACGTGAAATTTCCTTAAAATGAGAAATTCCAATTTCGTATGGAGTGCAATCACCAGTCAACTCTTCTTCAGTTTTTCCTACCATCGAGACTGCAGGAATAGTCCATATTCCAAGAGGTAAATCCCTAGGCATTTTTTCAGACTCCAGTTGCCCGAAAGCGTGTAAAACAGCAATCCGTGCTTGGGCCATGGAGGTTGATGCCAATCCAGGGAAACCTATTACATCACCCACAGCATAAACATTCTGTTGGTCTGTCTGAAAATTTGGGCTGGTTTTGATCAGTCCGTTATTACCAAATTTCACTCCTATTTTATCCAGATTCAAATTTCCAGAATTAGCAAAACGTCCGGCGGCAACAAGAACTGTTGAGCAAGGTAATACTTTCTTACTTTCAAGTTTTACATTTATCTCACCACTATTGATTTTTTCTATGCCCTCAACATTTTCACCTAAACGTAAAGTAACGCGTTGGTTTCGCATCTGGTACATTAAATTTTCTGCAATTTG
>CAZOTX010000271.1:0-3060 GCA_964582835.1 uncultured Pseudomonadota bacterium
ACAAAAATTTTACAGCATGGGAACAGATATTTGGACTTTTCAATTCTATACCGTTCTAATTTTCAGTCTCGCTCATTAGAAGAAGCACTTCGTGGAGCAAAAATTCCTTATCGAATAGTTGGCGGTGCTAGTTTTTATGATCGACAGGAAATACGTGACGCACTTGCCTATCTAAAAGTAATTCATAACCCAAATGATGAAGTTAGTTTGAATCGAATTATAAACACACCACGGCGTGGAATCGGTAAAACAGCATTTATAATGGCTAACGCCTGTTGTCAAGAAATGCACATCCCTTTGTTCAAGGTGATGTTGCGTGCCAGAAAATATGAGAAGATTCCCAAAAAATCAGCATTCATTATGGAAATGTTTGCAGGTATCATTATCAATTATCAGTATCGTTTTGCAAATGAGATGTTTGCCAATGTATTCAAAGAATTGCTCGATGAGGTCGGTTACATTAGATTCCTTGAAACTCAAAGTGGAGATCCTAAATTACGGGAGCGTCGTGTAAAAAATGTTCTGGAACTATTGACCGGTATCCAAAATTATTTTGAAAAAAATCCTGAAGATAGCCTCCAGCAATATTTAGAAAGGATAACTTTATTTACTGAAAGTGATAAAGATGAAGACAGCAAAGCCAATCAAGTATCGATTATGACACTTCACAGTGCAAAAGGTTTGGAATTCCCTTTTGTGTTCATGATTGGCATGTCGGAAGGTTTGTTTCCCAACCAGCGTTCACTAGATGAAGGAAAATTAGAAGAGGAGAGACGTTTGTGTTACGTCGGGATTACAAGGGCTCAGCAGGAACTTATTTTTTCGATGGCTAAATCTCGGAAACGTTTTGGAGAAAATATCCGTCAGGAACCATCAAGATTTCTTCTCAATATCAATCCGGAGCTTTTTGCAGTTCCTGTAATTGGGGAAGCTTCAGAGGAAGTAAAAATAGAACGTCGCCAGAAATCACGTTCTGCTTTTTTTTCACAGTTTAAACAAATCGAAGATAGTTAAGTTATATGTGTTTTTTTGAACGAAAGATTTTCAGTTTGGTGATAGCCATTATTTTCATAATTTCTTTTTCAGGATTTGCACTTGCACAAACCTTGATAGTTGTACTTGGAGATTCATTAACCGAGGGATATGGTGTTGCAAGAGAGGAGGCCTATCCACATTTGTTGGAAAAGGAACTAAGGCGTAAAGGCCACTCTGTAAAAGTTATTAATGCTGGTATTAGTGGTTCAACGAGTGCAAGCGCCCATTCTCGCCTTCGCTGGTACATCAAAGTAAATCCTGCAATAGTGGTTCTAGCACTTGGAGGAAACGATGGTTTACGCGGTTTGAGTGTGAGGCACATGAAGAAAAATTTAAGCAAAGCTATTGAGTTGGCACAGTCTGAGAAAATATTGATTTTATTGGCAGGAATGCAAATTCCACAAAACTATGGTAGGGAATATGCGGAATCTTTCCGGAATGCATTTCATGAACTAGCATCGCAGTTCCAACTCGAGATGATACCCTTTCTGCTCGAAGAAGTCGGAGGGGTTACCAGTCTGAATCAAGCTGACGGGATCCATCCAAATCCTGAGGGCCATCAAATAATAGTTAGAAATGTGGTTAAATATTTGGAACCACTTTTACCAAAAATACAATAAAAATAAATAATTTAGTTCAAATTTTTTCCTATAGCAAACTGGATGGAGTTCAATCTATCATGAATTTAGACGCTTTCAGTCAAGTTTTTTCATGTTCTTTAGTGCTGTAAGAATGTCCTTCTGCTGTTTAAGATAAACTCTATTGCTGGGTACAAGGACATCAACAGCTTTCCTTCCCATTTCAAGGATTTTTAAAATACCTTGATTTGCCATTTTTAGTATTTTGCGTTGTTCATATGCATAATATGAAACTTGAGCAAATTCTGCGAGTACAATGAAATCTGTACGCTTAGGATTAGAAAAATCAGTTCTTTTTAAAGCTTTGTGATAAGCGAAAATGGCTTTATTGAAAGTAGGTGTCAGTGATGGTCTAGCTGAGAATTCTTTCATAGCTATGCGTAGAGTAAGGATCCGTAATGACTGCATATGAAATCTAGCTTCTATAAGGTAAGGAAGGGGAAGCTTACTATCAATATCCTGTAGCTTTGCTATAATCTTGAGGCCGATTGGCTGCAGCACAGGAATTCGTTTAATTACCTCAAGAGCAGACATGGTTTTACGTACAGTAAGTATATGACTTTTATTGGAGGACTCAGGATTCACTGAACCAGAAAAAAAACTCCTAACCATATGTTTTGATGACAGTTTATTTAGCTCATCAAAATGCATTGACATAGTAATGCTATCGCGTGTATCTGAATCAAGAGAATCAGTATATTCCAATAATTTTAATGCAATCTTTATTTCTTGGATTACAAGGGCCTCTTTTTCATCGACTTCCTGTTCCTGATCTTCTCCTACTTTGATTAAGTCTTTAACTGAGATAAGATCCAAATTTATTTTCTTTAATTGCTTAGAGTGAACTAGGAGTAGCCCTTTTTTATGTTTGCTGATGATTTTTTCTAAATATAAACGATATGTTTGCCCGGCAATTTGTAAAGTGGCTGGAGTTATGTCACCTAAATAAATAGTTAGAGCTGCCTGTATCATGAGGTTTCGGTATAGCGACAAAGGATAATCATTTTTGTCTTGCAAAACTGCTCGGACTAATTTAACTCTCGCAGCGCTTGAAGTTAGATCACTGCTAATTTTTGAAATCAGCAAAGAAATTGCCTTACTTTTTATCTGAATTCCTATTATGCTTGCGTCAATGTGCGTCCCTTTATCATTTACATCAGCGGAAATGACTGTTTTGCGCATCTTCATCATAAAGGAAAGATTGTTTAATTTTTTTACACCTTCTGTTGCACTAATTATTTGCTTTTGAATTTTAGCAAAATTAAGGCTTGGAATCGGTTTGATTGTGAGCGAACCTCCCTTCTTGGCGTTTATACGAGTTCCTATTTTTCTCTGAGAAATAGGGCCCTTCCTTTTTTCTAAATTATCCTTTTTCATTACTAATAAT
>CAZOTX010000272.1:0-3048 GCA_964582835.1 uncultured Pseudomonadota bacterium
ACTGTGCAATCGGAAATGCTTATCCGACTTTTGAAAGTGGGAGAAAATATTTAGCTCCAGGTCTTTTTGGACCATGTGGTTATGGTTTCCCTTCAATAATTGGAGCAAAAATAGGCAATTTAGATACTCCTGTAGTAGGATTTGCGGGTGACGGTGCCTTTGGAATATCAATGAATGAAATGACAGCAATCGGACGAAGTGAATGGCCTGGTATCACTATGATTATTTTTAGAAATTATCAGTGGGGTGCAGAAAAGCGAAATTCAACACTTTGGTATGATGATAATTTCATTGGTACTGAGCTAGATAAACAGGTTTCTTTTGCTGACATTGCTAAAGCCTGTGGTGTCAAGGGAGTTTTGGTTAAGTCTATGGAAGAGCTATCTTTTACTTTGGATTCATCAGTCAAGGCACAAATGCAAAATGGCGAAACAACCTTTATTGAAGCAGTTGTTGATCAGGAACTTGGGGATCCATTCCGGAGAGACGCTATGAAAACACCAGTGCCTGTGGCAGGAATCACAAAAAATGATATGTGTCCACAAAAGTAACTCTGATTTTATTTACTAAATGCATCTGTACAAAAAATAGCGTGAACATTAGTGTGTGTTTGTTATAACCAATACTGCGGTTAATTAGAAAACATTAAAGAGTAGGAAAAAATGGAAACACCAAACTTGAAGGCGCCTGATTCTCTCTGGCGTCCAATGACCCAGCACAAAATGCTTTTGAAAAATCATCCTAAACACATCGTGAAAGCAGAAGGTTGCTTCATGATTAATGAAGACGGAGACCATATTCTTGATGGTACGGCAGGATTGTGGTGTGTGAATGTAGGTCATGGTAGAAAAGAACTGGCTGAAGTGGCGAAGTCCCAAATGGAAAAACTAGCCTATGTAATTCCTGTTATGACCAGTGATCCTGCAGTTGAATTGTCAGCAAAAATGCTTGATATGTTGGGTATGGATAAAGGACATGTGTATTTTACCAGCAGCGGTTCTGAAGCAAATGAAACTGCCTTCAAAATGGTACGGCAATATCATTTACAGACAGGTAATCCACGCAAGCACAAAATTATTTCGCGTCACCGAGCTTATCATGGTAATACTTTGGCAACGATGACTGCTACTGGACAGGCAGAACGCAAGATAGGATATGAGCCTCTGGCGCCGGGATTTTTACATATTGCTCCACCTTATCTGTATCGACGACATCCGAAGTTAACTGAAGAAGAACATGGGGCGGAATGTGTAAAATTTTTGGAAGATACAATTATTTATGAGGGGGAAGAAACCGTTGCTGCATTTATTATGGAACCTATGATTTCCGGTGGTGGCGTGATGGTTCCTCCAGACAATTATTTGCCAGAAATTAGGAAGATTTGCGATAAATACAACGTACTTTTGATTATGGATGAGGTTGTGTCTGGATTCGGTCGGACCGGAAGAATGTTTGGACACGATCACTGGAATGTACAGGCTGATATTTTTACTTTTGCAAAAGGAATGGCAAGTGGTTATATGCCGGTTGCCGCTACTGTAGTTAGAGAAAAAATCTTTGAAGCATTTTACGGAGAAGCAAATGAACTCAAGCATTTCCGGCATGTCAACACATATGGTGGCCACCCAGTTGCTGCTGCAGTCAGTTTGAAAAATATAGAAATTGTCGAACGTGAGAATCTGGTAGAAAATGCTTCTAAAATGGAACGTTATATTAAGGAAGGTTTGAATGAATTTGTCGACCATCCTTTTGTAGGTGAAATCCGAGGTAAGGGGTTGCTTCTTGGAATAGAATTGGTTTCTGAAAAGGAAAGTAAAACTCCTCTAGAGACTCCACGCTCCAATGCAATAGTTCAAAATTGCTTGAAACAGGGAGTCCATATAATGCGTAACGGTTACACTGTTCCGGGACTGGATAATGTTTTGATCATGGCTCCCCCTTTGGTACTGCAGACAAGAGAGGCAGATATGATTGTGGATGCAATCGGAAATGCCTTGAAACAGGCACTTAACTAATACATAGAGAATTGATTATTTTCTTTAAATTATAGATTTTATTTAGTTCTAATTGCTTCCTAAAGTTAAGGACATAAAATTGACTGTCAACAAACAAATCTGAGAAAATACACATCTATTAGGACTGTAAGAAAAAATTTTAAAGACATAAATTTAGTATTTTTTAGAATATTTTTTGGTTCAATAAAAAAGACCTAGTTTTTAATTTTTTTAGACTTACTCAAAAAATAATACAACTTAAAAAGGTAATATTGAAAATAGGAATTCCAAAAGAAATAAAGGAAATGGAAAATAGGGTTGGGGCGACACCTGCAGGTGTTGCTGAACTTGTTAAAAATGGTCATCAAATTTGTGTGGAAAAGAGTGCCGGTTTTGGAAGTGGGTTCAGTGATGCTGAATTTCAGGATTCTGGAGCAGTTTTGGTGAATTCTGCTTCAGAGGCATGGGCTTGTGAAATGGTTTACAAAGTCAAAGAGCCACTAGCGGAGGAATATACTTTTTTCCGTGAGGATCTGCTTTTATTTACCTATTTGCACCTTGCTGCAGAAGGTCCTCTGACTGAAGCTCTGATGAAAAGTAAAACTACTTCAGTGGCATACGAAACTGTACAGCTTCCTGATCACAGTTTGCCTCTACTTACACCAATGAGTGAGGTTGCTGGTCGAATGGCAGTACAGGTTGGAGCAAGGTTTCTGGAAAAACCACAAGGCGGGCAGGGAGTACTTCTCGGAGGGGTACCTGGTGTAGAAGCGGCTGAGGTAGTTATAATTGGAGGTGGTATAGTCGGAATCAATTCGGCTAAAATGGCTGTTGGTTTGGGTGCAAAAGTTACTATTATTGATATAAGTGCAGGCAGAATGCGTTATTTGGATGATGTATTTAATGGACGCGTACAACTTGTAATGTCCAACAGCCACAACATTGCCAAGGCAGTAGAGAAAGCAGACCTACTGATTGGAGGTGTGTTAATTCCTGGAACTAAGGCTCCTCATCTGGTCTCAGAAGCTATGGTCAAAACAATGAAGAAAGGTTC
>CAZOTX010000273.1:0-3039 GCA_964582835.1 uncultured Pseudomonadota bacterium
GTTCATCATCGCTCCACCACATATCTTCTGAATGTGGTGCAATTACATCTACATCAGTAGTATCACCATCCCGTAAAACACTAGGATTCACTTCAACAAATAATCCATGTCCAACTGGCAAACGTTTAGGATCACGGCGCCCCTTTTTACTAAATTCTAAATCAAAGAGTTCTTCACCATCTTCAGAGTCAATTGCAGTGGCACTATCAAAAGGACCTTCATTTTTCAATTCTCCAAGATAAGGATGCCCAATATTAAGTGCCCCTTTTTCTCCAGTTTCGGTAAATTCGTAATGCAATTTTAGAGGACTAGGACCACCGACTTGTCCATTTCCCTCCACCCTAAAAATTATGGTATCGTCTTCCTCTCCGTCGTAAGTACCACTAACTTTTAAACCTCCTTCAGAAGCTTTACTACTCCAGTCAGATGGTTGTGAAATTTGTGGTGCACGGTCAGCATCACTAAGCCACCATAGCATTTCAGATTTTTCGGCAAATACATCAACTGTAAAGTAATCACCACTTATAACTTCACCGTCACTTATCAACAACTTTAAGCCATCAGTAATTTCAATAGGGCTTCCTGGAACGTAATTAAACTTATTTATCTCAATTTCTCCTTCTCTGCCATATTTATCCTTCCAGCCGATTAATACTCCAGATTCAGAAGGGATAACTCCAGATCGATTTACACTAAAAGTAAATACGTTATCTTCTTCTCCAGTATATGTTCCTCCAACTTCAACTATATTTGTTGAACCCCCAAATCCAGCCCCTGCAGCTATTTTTGGGACTTTAGCCTGAAGCCCCTTCCAGGTTGAAGTTTTATCGAATGTGTTTTGATAACTAGGACTGCTAACTTCCCCACCTTTAAGGTTTACGTCTATATTAATGCGTCCCTGCTCTCCCTTTAAGTCACTTGTTAAAAGTAATCGAAAAGGAGTTTCTCCATGTGTTTTAGCGATGTAAGCTTCCACACCTGCATCAGAACTATTGATAGCTCTCTTCAAGTCTGAAAGGGTGTCCTTACCTTCAGCCAGATTGATTGTGACAGGCATCTCATCTTCATCATCTCCAGTTTTAATCTGGATCTTTCCTGTACCAATTCTAACGTCTTCACTCTCAAAACCTTGTGACGTTATTTGATGCGACAAAGCTATTGATTCAACAATAATTGAATTCCTGCCCGGTACAGAATCTTTCCGTGCTTGTGGTACAACTACATCTGTATTGCTGCTCTCTACCTTCCGTGCTTCCCAAATTTCATAATTATCCAGTGCTTCAGAGACACCTTGTAGCTTTTTCAGCTCCATTTTGACAGCATCCCAAGCCTCCAACTCGTTTATCTTTTGTTCTTTTCGAGCCTCTACAGGCTTGATCCGACGCTGCTCGATTGCCATAAAGCGATCAATAATTTCCCTGGTATTCAGCTTTGACCCCAAGCCGGTTATCGCATTCGGATTCAGTTCTGCCAAGACGGTTCCGTTTTTTAAGGAAAACAGTTCTATTGACTCTAGAAAAAATACTTGTAAAAAGGCACTTAATTGCCTAGCTACATTGAGTCATCTAACTGATATAATAATGATTTTAGTTTTACTCGCCCAAAGTTAGCAAGTAGCTTGAAATCATTTCAAAAAACATTCCAATCAGCCGTTTGAATTTATGAGTTGCAAAACGGACTGAGGAACCTGATTGGCTTGCGCCAGCATTGCTGTTCCAGAAGAAAGTAAAATTTGATTTTTTACCAATGAACTCATCTCTTGCGCCATATCTGTGTCAGCAAGCATAGATTCTGAAGCGGTAAGGTTTTCCTTCGAAACATGCAAACTATGTAAATTTGCTTCCAAAGCATTTCTTTGGAAAGAGCCAAGATTTCCACGCATTTTAGAAACATCATCAATCGCATGATCAATCAGCAGTAAAGTATCTTGAGCAGCTTTAGCATCCAGCACATCAATTTCAGCTAAACTTTGAAAATTACTGCTATTCTCTACTCCTTTAGAAAGTTCTTCCGGATTTATGCTATCAACAGATATTCTCCTTAATTGTCCTTCATTTGGACCTATTTGAAAAACAAGAGAATTCTGGGATACATGGACAAAACCTTCATGATCATCACCAACTAATGTTTCATTATTATTTTCGCCTTTGAAAAGTCCTGCAACCTTGTTATCTGATCGATTAAAAATCTCATAAATAACGTCATCAGTCGTTTCGCCAAATTTTATAGTCACTCCTTCTGCTTCCGTACCAGGAGCACCAGTGAGAAACTGTCCACTCCCCATAGCAGCACCTCCTCCATTAATTCCAGGAGATCCGCCAATAGTTCCTTCCACATCTCGACCAGGAACAGATAAAACTGTTTCATTGGATTTTATATTTTCACCAAAGTAATTATCCAATGTTGAAGAAACGCTGAAGTCTGGCTCACTACCGAACTGACGATGTCGTAAGACAATTACCTCATCCATACCAGCAATAAAATTGTTAATCTCACCTGGGATTCTTGAAATTTCTGTCAATGCATCGTTAAGAGTATCGAAATTTTCAAGAAAAGGCCCTAAATTATCCGCCGGCCGATAGACAAATATATCAAGTTCCATATTTGCATCATCTGCCTTCATCTGCATTTCATGCGCAATCAACTGCTGAATTCCTCGTTCTGCTCTAACTCTTGCTTCAGATGTACCGTTTCTTTTTGCAGAGGCTACCAATAATTCAATTTTGTTCCGTAAATCATTATTGTTTTTTAAATCAACTGAAATGTTACGACCACCTTCATTTATTACAAATGAAATAGC
Source organism: uncultured Pseudomonadota bacterium (assembly GCA_964582835.1). GTDB lineage: Bacteria > SAR324 > SAR324 > SAR324 > NAC60-12 > Arctic96AD-7. The sequence continues at coordinate 2,801 of CAZOTX010000273.1, forward strand.
TTCATTTGGATCCGAAGGTAAGACATCTTCGAGACTCAATCTATGCTCAGCAACCATCATCGAACGAGTAGCTACTTGAGTTATATCAACTTTATACCCACTTGAAAGAGTAGATTTAGCATTGTCTGAAGCTGAAACAAACTCCAGTCCGTTTCCAATTACAACACCTGTTGCAGAGTTACTGCCGTCAAGTAAAGTACGAGTACCAAACTGAGTATTTCTGGAAATATTTTTTAAAG
>CAZOTX010000274.1:0-3030 GCA_964582835.1 uncultured Pseudomonadota bacterium
CAATATGTCCTGATTTACTATAATTTCTATAGCTCGGATTTTTTTTTGTTCCACCAATGTAACCTGAAATGACTTCTTTTATGCCAGAAATCTTTTCAAAATCAGATTCCATACACCAAAAGCAACCTCCAGCAAAAATAGCTTTACCAAGTTTCTCTTCAGTTGAGAAAACTTTAGATGTCACACAAACCATAAAAAATAAAGATAAGGTTGAAAGTAATAATTTTCTTAAGAGAGTCATTTAAAATTTATTACTAAAGTTAAATTTCTATGAAGAAATCAAATGCCCTTAAAGAGTGTCACTAATGTAAAGCTTCATCAACCATGTTTGAGGAAAAGCAATTATTACCTTTAAAAAAAGAGTTCTTAAGAAAAATTTCGCCTTTTGTATTGCCAAACTTTATGTGGCAAGAGAATCAAACTCCGATTTCGTTTCAGTCTTCAAACAAAAAAACAAGTTACAGTAAAAATAAGCTTTGTATCGTTCTCAATAAAAAATTTAAATTGTATTTTTAGAGGCAGTTTAATCGCTTACAAAAATTCTAGCAAAGAAATTTTTTAGGTTCCAATAGTAAACAATTCGAGTTAATGTGCCAACATGTATTTTGTCCTCATCAAAGCGGTTAAAAATATGTAGCCCATGAAGTTGTCAATTTTTGACGGAGGAAGGAAAAAACTGAGTCGATGCTCTTCTCATTTTTTCTGATTCTTAAAGAAAATTCTTTCAATAAAAGTCAAGAACAATCAATGGACCGAGGAATGAACGATACTACTGTCAAAGGGAATTACTATTCCCATTGATCTGCCTTGCTGTCCTTAAATTAGAGTATGAACCAATTGAAACTATAATCTTAAATGTATTTGTTCAAACAAGATAAATTCCCATTTATGTAAAAGATTTTAGAAATACTGAAAACCTTTAAAAAATACTCAAGAATTTTTCATTAAATAGAATTTTTGGAATTCAGTTTATTTTTGAAAATTTAAAGGGAACTAACGCTTTCCATTAAATACCCTGAATTTTTTTTTTTTCAAATTTTGAGAATTTACAGAACGATAATGACCAACGTAAACACCAGCACCCCAACCAATGAAACTGAATATTAAAGCGTTTGCATATGGATCACCGCTAAAAATTTCTGTGCCCCAAAATCCTACCAGCATTCCAATCAAAGTACCTATCCTAACATAGTTATCCCTGAAAATAGTCAATACTAAAACCAAAACATTTCTCATCATTTTTTTAAAAAGTTTTTAATCGGTTTCCCTTTAAGAAAAAACCAAAAATGGCAGCAGAAGTTTTATTAAAAAAATTTCTTATTAATTCACAGATAATAATCTCTAATAGTACTTATATTAGTTTAATGAAAAATTAAAAAACTATAGACCTTACCGTTTGAGCTATCTCAAGGAACATTCTTGAAGAAAAATATATTACAAGAATACCACCAATAAACAAATCTCCTTCTCCCTGAATGGGATGAAAAAACATTATCAAATTTGAGGGAGGTTCCAACTCTTCATCCAAAGGCCTCTTCTTACGAAAGACAATCATTGCCACGAGTGAAAGAATAGTTAACGCAATCCAGTATCCCATTTTATTTGATTCTAAAAAAGGATTTTGTATGTTTGAGAATTTTCTATCGAAAAAATTCTTTTTAATATCATATACAAATTTCACCAATGTAACAACGCAAAATCTATACAAATTTTTAAAAAGGTAAGGTATTTATAAATTGTCCATTAATGTTTTTTACCATTGAATAAAGTCTTTGAACCAAGACATTTAGTATGAAAAGAGAAACCTTCCAAATAAAATTTGCAAATATTACTAATAATTGTATCAGACTTAAATGACAAATTTTCGATTTAAGACTTTTTATAGACAATCATGATTTTTATATTGACAAAATTCTAGCCCAACGCCAGCAAGAACTGCTACCCATCAAAACCACATTGCGTCTTCGATTAACAAACGATAAAATAGATAAAACACTAATAAAGGTATGCATGGAAATTACACCTTTGTATGATTTAACTAAAAAAGTTGCCTTAGTCTCTGGTGCAAGCCGAGGGATTGGTGCTTCTATAGCACAAATTCTTGCTGAGTTTGGTGCTCATGTCATTCTAACCAGTCGCAGGGAAGAAAATTTAAAGGAATCTCAAACTTCAATTCTTGAGTCGGGAAACAAAGCTTCCTGCATTGTTTGCCACAATGGCGATCTTGCACAGATTGAAGAACTTTTTCAGAAAATTCAGGTGATTCATGGCAGACTTGACATATTAATTAATAATGCGGCAACCAATCCTTTCTACGGTTCAGTCTTGGCTGCAGATGAAGCTGCTTGGAATAAAACATTGGATGTCAATCTGAAGGGACCATACTTCATGAGCCAGCATGCGGCAAAACTAATGCGAAAAAACGGTGGTGGATCAATCGTAAATGTTTCTTCAATTAACGGTCGTATCCCGATGCATAATCAAAGCATTTATTCGATTACTAAAGCAGGTCTGATTGCTATGACACAATCTTTTGCAAAAGAACTTGGATGTGACAATATTCGAGTGAATGCGTTACTTCCCGGGCTCACAGATACAAAATTTGCTTCTGCTGTAACACAAAATGAAGAGCTGATGAAAAAAGTTTTGCCGCAAATTCCACTGGGACGAATAGCCCAACCAGGGGAAATGTCTGGAATGGTGCTTTTTCTGGTTTCTAAATCTGCATCCTACATTACAGGTAGTTCATTTGCAGTGGACGGTGGAGTGTTGGCATAGAAAATAGCATTTCAAAAATTATAAAATAAAAAAGGGAAACCTTATTCAAGAAAAAAGGAGGGAAATGAATTTAGAATACCGTATAGAAAAAGATTCAATGGGAGAAGTCAAAGTTCTAAAATCAGCACTTTATGGTGCACAGACTCAACGAGCGATAAATAATTTCCCTGTAAGTGGAATCTGCATTAGCCGTACACTTATTCATGCACTGGGTGTTATCAAGCAAGGAGCGGCGAAAGTAAATGCAGAATT
>CAZOTX010000275.1:0-3016 GCA_964582835.1 uncultured Pseudomonadota bacterium
ACGTTCGTTAAATGTTTCTGTTGTTCCTGGAGAAGACAGAATCGATGCATTGACCTTGTTACGCAAGGCAGGAAAAAATCCTGTTACATATTTCCAGAATATTATTAAAAAGCATAACATGATTCTTCCAAAAAACTGGCAATCTCAAAAACTTCTTGATCAGGCAATAACCATTTTGCAGGCTTCATATGCGAAGAAAGTTGATCTGTTTACAATTAAAGATTTACAGCAAGAAACTATTAGGCAGTTTGAATCCATATGGAAAAATAATCCTGGCAAGCCCATACGCCTAAAACATGTTAGAGGAGGAGGAGGGAAAGGCCAGATAGTACTGGATTCAATTGAAGAAGTAGCTGATGGTGTCATGTCTGTTTTGATAGAATCAAAAGCAACAGGAGAAGGTGACAACAAGAATTTTATCATCGAACTTAATATCGAGAATGCGCGTCATAATGAAATTCAATTACTGGGGAATGGGGAGTGGTGCATCGAACTTGGTGGACGAGATTGTTCAATGCAAATGCATGAACAAAAATTACTCGAAGTTTCTTTGACAGAAGAAATGTTAAGTACAACTGCACGCGAATATGAATTTGCAGGAAAAACCAAACAAGCAAAAGTCCTTCGTTCTGATGCAAAAACATTTATTTCAATGTGTAACGAAGCGGAAGAATTTGGCAAAGCACTTAATCTCGATTCAGTTTCAACTTTCGAGTGTATTGTCAAAGGAGATAATCATTTTTTTATGGAAGTAAACACACGGATACAAGTTGAACATCGAATCACGGAAATGGCATATCAACTACAATTTTCAAATCCTGAAAATCCTGATGACTTTTTTGTTGTTAATTCTTTAGTTGCAGCAATGTTGTTAATAAATTGTTATGGAAAAAATCTTTCTTGTCCAAAACGACTGCCACGTTTTGTTTCAAGCGTTGAAGCAAGACTGAATGCTACAAATCCCTCACTAAAACCTCATGCAGGAGGAATCCTCAAAACTTGGTCTGCACCAACCGAGAATGAAGTCCGTGATGACCAAGGAATTGGAAGATGCAATCCTGAAAAAGGCATTCTACAATCCTACAACTTGGCTGGTGCATATGATTCAAACGTTGCTCTTTCCATAACACATGGAATTTCACGTCAGGAAAGTTTTGAAAAACTTACTGAAATTTTGCGTTGCATGGAGGTCCGAGGGAATGATTTGCATTTGAATATTGATTTTCACTATGGTTTATTGCATTGGCTTTTGGGAAATGATCCGATGCTTAAAACAAATACATCTTTTGTATCTTCGTATCTGGCACTTGCTGGGAAATTAAAATATTTTTGTGATCAAATAAATCTGGATTTGGCTTGGAATATTCATCGTAATCAGGTTCAAAAAGACTATGGCTGTGATGGGCTCCAAATTTATGATCAAAAAATAACTCTTATCTTACGACCTCTCAAAAAGTTGTTATGTAAGCCACACTTATTGATGGGGTGGCTCTCTTTTCAGAAATCAAAAAATCCACACGGGATGTCTTCGAATTTTCAAAATCCTGTACAAACATTAACAGATCTCTATCATTTTTTGCATCTTGAACAGCAATCAGGAGTCTCTCCAAGTGAACAGATTTGGCCCAACGATCAACAATTACTGAAAACTGCTTTTGAATTTTATAGTAGATTGAATTCTAGTTTTGGAAAGCCAGACTTGTCATGGACAGAGTTGTGTGAAACGCTGAGCGCGGAAAAACCTCCTTCAAAATTTAGTTTAGGTAATAATTTAAAACTGTGGGAGAGAATAAATGCAGCCCACAAAGGACATCAAATTAGTATGGAATTATTGCAGATTCCGTCAATTATTGCAGAAAAAGCGAGTTTTTATGATTTTCAAGGAAACCCTTCTCTTGAAGTAGAACTCCCACAAGAATTTCAGGATCATGAGTCTAATGTAGAATTAATTGCACATCTTGCACCCCGACCAAAAGCAAAAAGTAATGAAATTCTGGCATGGACCGGAGGGACATTTTATCCCCGTGAAACTCCCGAAGCAGAAGAATATGTCAAGGAAGGTCAGCATATAGAAGAAGGAGATGTATTAGGATTACTGGAAGTGATGAAAATGTTCAATGAAGTTCGAGCAGAGTTCTCTGGAACAATTCAAAAAATATACATTAATGCCAGTATAGGGGAAATAGTTTCGCGTGGGCAAGTCCTTTTCAAAATTGATCCAGATGCTCCACTAATAACTGAAACTGAAGAAGAACTTTTTAAAAGACAGCAAGAACATACTATTTCATTAATGCAGAAAATTATTTCAACCAACTGAAGTTCTATATGATTCAGTTTAAACTAAATTCAAAAGACCATAATTCTCGTGCTGGTACTTTGCTTACTACTCATGGCACAATCCATACACCAATTTTTATGCCGGTTGGAACTCTAGGAACAGTCAAGGCCATGATGCCCAAAGAAATTAGCGAGTTGGGTGCTGAAATCATCCTAGGAAATACCTATCATTTGCATCTTCGCCCTGGTGATGAACTGATACGGAAGTTGGGAGGGTTGCATAAGTTTATGAACTGGTATGGACCAATTTTGACTGATAGTGGTGGATTTCAGATATTTTCATTAGCTAAACTACTTAAACTGAGTGAAGAAGGAGTAATTTTTAAAAGTCATTTAGATGGCAGTCAAAAAATACTTACTCCAGAAATTTCTATTGCTATTCAAAAAAATTTAGATTCGACAATTATGATGTGTCTTGATCAATGCCTTGAACTCCCTGCAACTCGCCAAGAGATAGAGAACTCTATTGCATTGACTGCTAACTGGGGTCGGCGCTGCAAATATGCTCAAGAATTTGGCTCGGACGTTCACAGCACACAAGCGTTGTTTGGAATAATACAGGGTGGAGTCGATTTAGATTTACGTGAACAAAGTTTGGAGCAAATGCTTGATATTGGTTTTGATGGCTATGCAATTGGCGGTTTGAGTGTAGGAGAAACAAAAGAGGAAATGTATAGCG